>JAUSLF010000021.1 GCA_030646695.1 Nitrosomonadaceae bacterium | reverse complement strand
GGAATCAAGACAAAGAAGACGCTCATTATGATCAACTTAAGTTAGGTATGTGAGTCAGCGCCTTCAGGCGCTTCATATTTTTGCCCCTTTGAGGGGCTAACAAAGATAAACCCCCGGCTTTGCCGGGGGTAACTTAATTTTCCAGCACCGTCTTTGCACATCTCATTGCGCCTGTGAGATGTTGCTGCCAGGCGGGATGCTGTGTGTAAGCCAGACGTTGCCACCGATGGTCGAGCCGCGGCCAATGGTGATGCGGCCAAGAATGGTGGCGCCCGCGTAAATGACAACATCATCCTCGACGATGGGATGGCGCGCATTGCCCTTCACCAGCGCACCGTGTTCATCCACCGGGAAACGCTTGGCGCCCAGGGTCACCGCCTGGTACAGCCGCACGTTTTTACCGATGATGGCGGTTTCGCCGATGACGACACCGGTGCCGTGATCGATGAAAAAACTGCTGCCTATCTGCGCGCCCGGATGGATTTCGATCCCGGTGGCCGAATGGGCAATCTCGGAAATCATGCGCGCGATCAGCGGAACCCCCAGATGGTACAGCTCATGAGCGAGCCGGTAGTGCATGATGGCGCTAATGCCTGGATAGCAGACCAATACCTCATCGACGCTGCGCGCGGCCGGGTCACCTTCGTAAGCTGCGCAAATATCGTTATCCAGCAGGTTGCGTATCTGTGGCAGGCACCCGGCAAACGCGCGCGTAATCGCGGCCGCTTGTTCGTGGGTCGTGTTGCTGTCGGTTTCCGAGCTGGCGGCATAATGCAATTCGCGCCGCACCTGCTGCTGCAATTTCCTTAGCGCTGTATCCAGTGTCTGTTTGACATAGTGGTCGACGTCCCCATCAGTGAGTTCTGGCGAGCCCAGGCGGTTCGGGAACAGCGCGGCGCTCAGCCCGTCTGCGATGTCGGCCAATGTCTTGCGCAAGGGAAGCCGGGGAGGGCGGTCGTGCCGCTGCCGGTGTTCCAGCGAGGCCACACGCAAAGCGCGCAGCTCGGCCACAATCGCATCGGTCTCCAGATGTGCTTCCGTCAGTGATGGATCACTGGTTTTTTTGGGGATTGTCACGATGCCACCAACCCTTGAGCGTCAAACACGTTTTCGAAAAGAATGGTACTCAGGTAACGTTCGCCGGAATCGGGCAGAATGACAACGATGGTTTTGCCAGCATTTTCCGGCCGCTTGGCCTGGCGTACCGCCGCCGCTACCGCGGCACCGCATGAAATACCGGAGATGATGCCTTCCTCACGCGCAAGGCGGCGTGCGTAGAGAATCGCTTCTTCGTTGCTGACCTGCTCGATCTCATCCACCAGCGAGAGATCCACGTTTTCTGGGACGAAGCCCGCACCGATGCCTTGAATCTTGTGCGGCGCAGGTTTCAGCGGCTCACCGGCACGCTGTTGGGTGAGTACCGGACTGGCCGAGGGTTCGACGGCAACCGAAATAATCGCCTTGCCCCTGGTTTTTTTGAGGTAGCGTGAAACGCCGGTGATGGTACCGCCGGTGCCCACACCGGAGACAAAGATATCAACGGCGCCGTCGGTATCATTCCATATTTCCGGTCCCGTGGTTTGTTCGTGGATGGCCGGGTTGGCAGGATTCTTGAATTGCTGCAGCAGGACATATCGGCCAGGATCAGAAGCGACGATCTCCTCGGCTTTCTCGATCGAACCTTTCATGCCGCGCGCACCTTCCGTCAAAACCAGCCTGGCGCCGTAGGCAATCAGCAGCTTGCGTCGTTCCAGGCTCATGGTTTCCGGCATGGTCAGGGTCAGTGGCATGCCGCGTGCAGCAGCAACGAATGCCAGCGCAATGCCGGTGTTGCCGCTGGTTGGTTCCACCAGTTCCTTGCCGGGGCCGAGTAGTCCGCGGCGCTCGGCGTCCTCGACCATCGCCGCACCAATGCGGCATTTGACGGAGTAACCGGGATTGCGTCCCTCGATTTTCGCCAGCACCGTCGCTGGCGCGCCATCGGTGATACGGTTGAGCCGAACCAGCGGGGTATGCCCGATAGATTGCGAATTGTCTTTGAACCAGTGTGACATTGGGGTACCTTTCCAAGTCGTTAAGGCCGGGTGGCAGACCAGCGATTTCACGTTGCCGATGTTAACCAGTCAGGTAAACAATTGCAACGCTTCCTAAAGTCTCGCCATCGCACATTGCAGATTGGTTAGGCGGATTCAACTTTGAAGTGCAACTTTTGTAAGGAAATTTGGAGGCGAGCTGCGGTAGTATCGGAGCCTCTTAAACGACCAAGTAAAAGGAGCACAGATGAAGCACTACAATCAGCTCACCAGTGAGCAACGATACCA
>JAUSLF010000005.1 GCA_030646695.1 Nitrosomonadaceae bacterium | reverse complement strand
GCTCAGCCTCTGGTGCGCTGAGCGGACGATAGTCGTTCAACAAAGGGGAGCAGTTACAGGCAAGACCGCTGCCCGGGGTGGGCAGCGGGGACACCAGGCAGATGTGAAGCCTCACTCGTCCTCGTCCTCATCCTCGTCGGTCTTGACTTCCTTCAGCACCAACTTCTTTTGCGTGCGGCTGGCATTGAGATCGGTCTCGGCCACCGCCTTGTGCACCAGGTTCTGGTGGCAGTCGATGCAGGTCGCGCCCTCGGTCTCCATCTTCTTGTGCGCGGCCTTGGCGTCCCCGCCCGGTGGCTGCGGATCGCGGTGACATTCGCGGCAGGTGACGCTATCCCATTTCTTCAGGTTCATGCGCGCATCATGCGCCATGATCAGCCGCCGCTCGTTGAACTTCTCCAGCGTGGAATAATCCTCGGCAAACTCCAGATACAATTCCCGCGCCCCATCCACTGCATGGGTATACAGCGCCAGATGGAAGTTCTCGAAACCCTGCGGAATATGACAGTCCTTGCAACCCGGATTGGCGCCCAGCGCCCCATAGTGCGAGGATTTCTTCAGCTCCGCCGCCGGGTAAGTCATCGAATGACAACTGGTGCAGAACTTGTCGGTGGAAACGGCCGCCTCGCCGCCGAATACCACCGCCACCATCACCACCCCCAGCACCGCCCCGATCAGCAGGGTGCCGCCTGCTCTGCCCCCCGCCATCAGTCGTCCGATCCTTTCACGCCCACCTTGGCCGTGGACTGGAAGTCCTTGTGAAACATGAACTCCGGTTCGCCCACGAATGTGCCATCCAGCTTGTAGTGCTCATGCATCGCCTTGCTGTCGCGCACATATTTCTTGAAGTCAAAGGTGTATTTCTTGTCCACCTGCGGCGTGAACGGGGTGTATGGTTTCTTCACGCCCTTCCAGCCCGAGCCTTCATAGTTCAGGTGGCAGGCGTTGCAGCTCTCTTCAAAATGAAAGTCCTGGCCGGCATCCACCAGAACTTTGCGCTGGGCAGTCTTCTTCGACTTCTCAAATTCCGCCCCCGCCTTGCGGTGGATGCCGCGATACTTGGAACCCGGACCATGGCACGATTCGCAGCCGACTGCCGCCGTGAATTTGCCCGGGCTGGCAATGGTGTAGCCGCCTTCCTTGTCGAACCCGTCGACGTGGCAGCCCACGCAGTCCTTGTCCTTGGTGTAGTCTTTGTTGGGATCCAGCTTGGCCTTGGTCTTGGCGGCCGCCTTGGTCTTGGGCTTGAGCGATTCCATCGCCTTGGCGTGGGCCGTCTCGCCCCATGAGGTGGCTTGGCTCTTGTGGCACGAGCTGCATTTCTGCCGGCCCTCGTACTTGCCGGCCAGCGCGCTGCCCGAAAGAACGGCCAGCATGGCTGCCGCTGCCAGTGCAAATGTCATAGGATGACGCATGATCTCTCCTTCATATCCGTTGTTATAGTTTGACCGTACCCTTTATGGGTACACTTTATCGCTGCTTTGTGCAAACTGGTAGAACCAGTACCATCACTCTTTCTGGTACCACTGATACCGCCCAGCCTCTGTCGCTCAATCCGTCGTGCCCGGCGGTGTTGCCGGGATCTTGTACAGCCAGTAGCCCCCATGCTGGTAGACGGCCTGCAGCGCCGCCAGGTCGAGTGGCTGGGTGTTGGTAAAAGGCAGTGTCTGCGCCAGCAGGGTGTTGCTGCTCTTGGCATCCTTCAGGAAGAAGGCACGCACTTCGCTGTCGGAGATCGATTGCAGCGCATAGGTTTCATAGTGGTTGTCGCGCATCCAGCTTTTCAGGTAACCGATCAGTCCATGCATGTTGCCACCCATCGGGAAGACTTTGTAGGCCATGTCGAAGTGGCTCGGGCGCATCAGCCCCAGTTTGTAGAGGTCGGTGACGTGCACCACCAGGTAGGCTTCGCGCGGGCCCGCCAGTTCGCGCAGGATGGCAGCACCCGCCTCCGGGCTGGCGACCAGTGCATCGGCAAAGCGCTGGAATTTCTGGCGCTCGCCGGTTGATGCCGGCGCACCCCAGAATTTGTCTTCATACTGGCGGATGACATCGCTGCGCTCGTTCCATTGGGCAGGGATGATCAGCGGCTCCCCCACATGCGCAGTAAACAGGGTGTCGCGTCCGGTCAGCAGTCGGATCTGTTGTGCGGTGTCCCACCACGACAGGATCAGTGCGTCTTTCGGCGCATGTTTGGCAATCGCCCCCGCCAGCACGGTCAGTTCGGATAGCTTGCCGTCGAGGGCGCCAATCGGTTCGCTGGTGCGACTCTCCCAGCTGAGCAGCACCGGGGCGGCATTGCCGCGGTTCGCCACATGCGCCACCGCAATCGGTGTATCCACTTCCGGTACCCGTACTTCGTATTTGCGCAAGTTCAGATCCGGCCAGTCTTGCAGCCGCAGTTCAGCAAACTTGTCGACGCCGCCTTCTGCTACCAGCTGATATTGGTACGGCGCCGGTTTGGGATTGAACCATAAGTAGGCAAACCAGGCGAGCAAAAGAAAACCTCCCGTTACCAGGAGAATCCCCAGTAACGGGAGGAATTTATTTCCCGGCCGCGCCGGCATTGCGGCGCTCCGGGAGGATGCGGAGGTCAACGTCCGCTTTTGTCGCGGCGGCGCCAGCCAGCCAGCGCGATCGTGCCCGCCAGCAGCATGCCCCCACCCAGACCCCCGATCGAGATCTTGTCACGGGTGCTGTCGATGTCCAGCAAGCTGGTACGACGTCCATCCAGCCGGTCGACACGTTTCTGCAGTGCCGCCATCTCGCGGATCTTGGTGTTTTCATCCATGATCTCGACATAGGCCCGGTTCATCGGTCCCCAGCCTTCGGTGTAGGTGTAACCACCCGGGTTGACGTGTGCCAGTCCGACGTGTCCCTTCGGCAGGTCGTTCTCACCCATCTCCAGCACCTTCAGTTCGATGGCGGCCGGGTTGTTGTCCTTCGACCAGTATAACTGGGTGAAGCCCGCAAACATTTCCTTGTCCGGCGCCAGCGGTGCCGGACGGTTGGTCTTCTGACCGGTCAGCAGGCCTTCCTTGTAGAGTTTCTCCACCACGCCATGCGATTCCTGGTATTTGGCCAGCAGGTGCAGCGTGCCCTTGTCCATGAATTCCAGGTAGGAGCGGGTGAAACGCTCGGCGTGGCACTGGGTACAGGTCTTCACCCAGGAGTCCAGCCGTTCTTCCGACCATTCGCTGTTGATGTTCTCGGCGATGCCAGGTACGGCCGGGTAGTTGGCCCAGCGAACCTTGCGTATCATGTTGTGGCTGAACTTGCCTTCGTATTCCATGTGACAGCCCGCGCAGGTCGGGGCAGTCTGCCCGCCTTTGCTGTAGGCGTCGGAGAGCTGGACATCCCAGTTCCATTTGCTGCCCATCATCGACACGACCTTGCCGTGCTTGGACATGGAGTAGGCTTCCCAGTTGTTATGGTCAACCCCGCTGTGACAGGTGGCGCAGGCTTCCGGCTTGCGTGATTCGGCCGCCGAGAATTCGTGCCGGGTGTGGCAGCCATCGCATTTGTTCTGGTTGGTGTGGCACTGGCTGCAGCCTTCGGCGATCTCGCGTTGGGGCATCGCCGCAAATACTGCCACTTCTACGTTGGCTTTCCAGTCCAGGGCATGCGAGGGCCGGCCGTCGGGCCAGCCGGTTTTGAAGGGCCAGATCATGGTGTCGCGTTCGGATTCGCGTTCGGCAAATTCCTGCAGGTGGCAGACGCCGCACACGTCTGCGGTGGGCATGCGCATGTCGACGCTGTGGTCGGCTTTCTTCTTGGTGTTGATGTCGACGTGGCAGTCGATACAGCCCACTTCTTTCAGCTTCTCGCCCGCACCGAGGCGACCCATCGAGCGCAGGTTGTTCTCGACGCTTTCCAGTTTGGCTTTCTTGTAGAAAGTCGGGTCAGTCGGCTTGAGTGCGCGGATCTTGTCCAGGTTGGCATGGGTGCTCTTCTTCCAGGCATTCACCCACACTGGCGATTCGTCGGTGTGGCATTTTACGCATTCCTGGCGTGAGGCCACTTCTTTCATCGAGGTCGGCGGTTTGTAGAAGGAGGCCGGGTCCATGTACATGCTGAACGGGATCGGTTCCCAGTACTGCGCCAGGGTGCCGCGCCCGGCGCCTTGCGCCGGATCCTTGTAGCGCTTGCTCAGCGCCTCATGCAATTGCTTGGGCGTGGCCGATTGCTCCAGACTCAGCGCTTTGTAGGTTTCCTTGGGGACGCTGGGAAAGTTCGCGTATGCAGACGCCGCCAGCACCGTACCGCCGACCAGCAAAACAAACCTCAGCCAAAGCTTGGCAACCATGTCTTCTCTCCTTTGTTGTTCCGTAGTTGTTACGTAGTTGTTATATTGTTCGTGGCCGTTTGACCTGTTGACCTATTCAGACAACCAGAATAGCCCATTCCAACGACCCGCGTAGCCTAACGCTTCATCTAAAACCTGTCAAGAAATTTGCAATGCAGTGGAAAGCAAATAAGCCGCTCTGATGTTTATGGTGATTCGCAGCCTTATATTTCTTGGAATTAGCCTGTGTAACCATGCTGGGATGTAGCGTGGTGGCAACTCCGATCCGCTACAACCATTTCTTCCAGCGGAATAATGCCAGCATGCCGATGCTGATGATGGTCATCACTCCCAGCACTGCAAAAAATCCCCAATCCCATCCCAGTCCTGGGATGTGTTTGAAGTTCATGCCGTAGATACCGGCGATTAGCGCCAGCGGCATGAATATGGTGGTGATAACGGTGAGAACTTTCATTACCGTACTGATGCGGTAGCTCACACTGGATATGTAAATATCGAGCATGCCGGCTGTCAGGTCGCGCAGAGACTCCACCGACTCGATAATGTGAATGGTATGGTCATACACGTCACGCAAATAGAGCAACGTATTCCGGCTAAATAGCGGTGAGTCGCCGCGCTGCAGCGAGCTGATGACTTCGCGCAGCGGCCATAATGCCCTGCGCAAAAAAACGCCTTCGCGCTTGAGACGGTAAATTGCGTGCAGGGTGCTAGGCTGAGGGTGAGCTATCAGCTCCATTTCCAACGCTTCGGTTCTTTCATCGAGCCG
Organism: Nitrosomonadaceae bacterium; assembly: GCA_030646695.1. GTDB lineage: Bacteria > Pseudomonadota > Gammaproteobacteria > Burkholderiales > Nitrosomonadaceae > VFJL01. The sequence continues at coordinate 46,721 of JAUSLF010000005.1, read as the reverse complement.
TTCCAGAATAACGAAATAGCTGTCAACAATGGCGTCAATCAGGCTATACATCAGAAAATCCGCACCGGATTTTCTGATCTGCCCCTTGCCTGAACGCAGCCGCTCACGCACGGCTCTGAACTGAGTACCATCCGTTTCAAGAAACGACAGCACGAAATTTTTCCCCAACACCAGGCTGATCTGGTCCGAATCAATTTTTTCCTCCGCCCCTTTGTTTTCGTAACCGAAGGTTTTCAGCACCACGTAGAGATAATCACCATAGTCTTCGAGTTTGGAGCGCTGCTCGGTGTTGAGTATGTCCTCCAGTACCAGCGGGTGTAGGCCGAAACTGGCACCGATCTGTTCCAGCATGGCGGTATCACTCAGGCCGTGAAGATTGAGCCACACGGTACCGCGCGCCGCCTGGACCTTGTCGGCCAGACCACCAATAGTCACATCGGATTCGCGCACGCCGCTCGCATCGTAATCCAGCAGGGTGACACTGGAGGCGGCAGTTTTCTTTTCGCCGATATGTACCAGCGCGCCTGGAGGCAGACCGGCTTTGGCAGATCGCTTTTTAGTGTAGGATGTCATGGTGATGTATGGAAGTCATGCGCCTGCAATGCTCCCGATCAATTTATCCGCTTTGCCGGCCTTGCCCCCTTCCGGCCAATCCTTAATACGCAAATCGAAACCGAGAGTCGCCCACTCCTCAGCCTCGGTGTGCAATGCGGTGTCGGTCAAAGGGTTGCGTTCCAGCCATTCGCGCTCGATGCGCAACGCGCATTCGGTATCGCCAAGGAGCACTTCTAATCGCGGTAATTCAATATCGCTACGGCTGCGGTGAAACAGTGCCGCCAGTCGCAGTGCGAACAGCAGTTTCAAGTCCGGCAGTGTTGCGACCAGACCCCGTGCTTTGCTGAGTGTGCCCCGGTGGGCCAGCGCGAGCAGACTCAGGCGAGCTTGCTCCATTTTTGAGAAACCGGGCATGTCAGCATTGCCAAGAATGTATGCAGAATGTTTGTGGTAGCCAGAGTGAGCCACCGAAATACCAACTTCATGCAATCGCGCTGCCCACGACAGAATTCGCAGTGCATCCTCCAATTCATCAGGAGAGCCTGTCAGCAACTGCTTTCCCAGCGCCAGCGCCAGTGATTCCACCCGTCCCGCCTGGGCGGGGTCTACCTGGTAGCGCCGCATGAATTGCCGCACCGTTACTTCGCGCATGTCATGATTATGGAAACGCCCCAGCAGGTCATAGAGCACACCCTGGCGCAATGCTCCCATTGCCTGCGACATGCGGCGAATGCCCAGTTCGGAAAATGCTGCGGACATGATGACAAATCCGCCGACAATGACAGGCGCACGTTCAGCGCGTAAACCGGCAATTTCAAATTTTCTGCTATCGCCAACTTTGAGCAGATAATCACGAAAATTTTCCAGCCCTTCCGATGTGATGTCTCCGCTGCTACTACCATCGCCGAAATTGTTCAGTTTCAAAATATCGCCCAGTGCGCGTGCCGTGCCGGAAGAGCCAAATGCATCATGCCACTGGTCAGCGGAGAACTCGGCAGCAATAGTCTGTACTTCGGTGCGTGCTGCCAGCTCTGCCTGTTTCATTGCAGCTTTGGTGATTTTTCCATCCGGGAAGAAGCGCAGGCTGTGGCTGACACAGCCCATGTAAAGACTTTCCAGTTTGATCGGTTTTAAGCGGCTGCCAATGATGAATTCGGTAGAGCCGCCGCCAATATCAACGACCAGGCGATTGTTGCTGGAAACGGGCAGGCCATGAGCAACACCCAGGTAAATAAGCCGCGCTTCCTCGCGGCCGGCAATAACCTCAATGGGGAATCCCAGAGCGGCCTCGGCTTTTTTCAGGAAGGCGGGGGCGTTTTTTGCCACGCGCAGTGAGTTGGTGCCAACTGCGCGTACAGTATGCGGCGGAAAACCCCGCAGACGCTCGCCAAAGCATTTCAGACAATCCAGTGCGCGCGCCTGCGAATCTTCATCCAGTCGCTTATCGGCAGTGAGCCCGGCGGCAAGGCGCACCATTTCCCGTAAATTATCCAGCGGATATATTTGTTCGCCCACCACCCGCGCCACCTGCAGACGAAAGCTGTTGGAGCCGAGATCAACCGCAGCCAGGGTGGAATATTCAGTCATGGGTTCCTGGTCGAATTTCAGAAAGTGACTAAACTACTTATTCTTGCGCCTCGCGCTCGATCTCCTCGACGGTTACATGCCGCACATCCTTGCCCTTGACCAGATAGACCACATATTCCGACATGTTCTTGGCGTGGTCGCCGATGCGCTCAATGGCTTTCGCCGCAAACAGAATTTCCAACGAGGTGGATATCTTGCGCGGGTCTTCCATCATGAAAGTGATCAACTGCCGTATGATGGAACGGAATTCTTCATCCACCAGTTCGTCCTGTCGCACAACCTGGGCCGCTGCCGCCAGATCCAGCCGGGCAAAAGCATCCAACGATTTGCGCAACATTTCCAGTGCGATGTTAGCGACATGCCTGATCTCGATGAAGCGTGGCATGTGTGTGCGGCCAGCGGCATATATCAACTTTGCCATGCGTGCGATCTTTGCCGCTTCATCGCCAATACGTTCCAGATCGGTAATGGTTTTGATGACCGTCATGATCATGCGTAAATCGCCGGCAGTGGGTTGCCGGCGTGCAATGATCTGACTACAGATTTCGTCTATTGACACTTCCATTGCATTGACGCGGTGATCATCGGCGATAACTTGCTCGATCAGATCTATATTGCCAGTGGTAAGCGCTTCGACCGCACGTTCGATCTGCTCCTCTACCAATCCGCCCATTTGCAGCACGCTCGAGCGCACCGCTTCCAGTTCGGCGTTAAACTGCTTGGATATGTGTTCGCTGATTGACATTGCGCGCCTTTTGGTTAGTCAGAAACAGAGAATGATACTCGCCGGTTGTGACAATTTTGTTGCTGCTCACATCAGATGGCGATCGTCCGAATACCGCTGTCGGTACCGAGCAGCAACACGTCGGCTCCGCGCCTTGCAAACAGCCCATTGGTTACGACACCAGTTATCTGGTTGAGCGCTGTTTCCAATTCCACCGGGTTGAGGATTTGCAGGCCGCGCACGTCCAGAATTACGTTGCCGTTATCGGTAGTGAATCCCTGACGCAGCATGGGTTGTCCACCCAGTCGCGCAATTTCGCGTGCAACATAGCTGCGCGCCATCGGAATGACTTCGACCGGCAGCGGGAATTCGCCGAGTACCTCCACCAATTTGCTCTGGTCAGTGACACAGACAAATTTTCTCGCTACCGCAGCGACGATTTTTTCCCGCGTCAAGGCCCCACCACCACCTTTAATCATGTGCAGATGTTCGGTGACTTCGTCCGCACCATCCACATACAGCGGGAGTTCGTTGACACTGTTCAGATCCATGACCTCGATACCATGGCTTCTGAGGCGTTGGGCAGTTGCTTCGGAACTCGCCACCGCGCCCTCAATTTTATGCTTGATCCTGGCCAGTTCTTCTATGAAATAATTCGCGGTAGAACCGGTTCCCACCCCGACAATGCAACCGGCGGGAACGTGCTGAATGGCGGCTTGTGCAACCGCGCGTTTTTGTTCATCTTGTGTCATGATGTCCTTGCGCCGATAAAAACTCTTGACCAGCCGTTAGAATAGCCCCATCCGCGAAATTTAACAATTAACCCGGATTCTAAGTGCGCCTGTCAGCATGCTAGAATTCGCCTCAACTTCTGATTCCTCAAGTGTGCGTCCAGATGAAAAATGATTATCTCGAAAGAATTCTCACTGCCCGGGTTTATGATGTGGCGGTAGAGACCCCCCTGGAGTTTGCCCCTAATCTGTCTGCCCGCATGCATAACCGGTTGCTGCTGAAGCGCGAGGACATGCAGCAGGTGTTCTCATTCAAATTGCGCGGGGCCTACAACAAAATGGTCAGACTTTCACCTGCCCAGCTTAAGCGCGGCGTGGTGGCGGCTTCTGCTGGCAATCATGCACAGGGAGTAGCGCTGGCGGCGCAGCGGCTTAATTGCCGTGCCACGATCGTGATGCCCGTCACTACGCCGCAAATCAAGATACAGGCGGTTGAGTCGCGTGGCGCGACCGTACTGCTGCATGGCGACGCCTATGACGAAGCCTATACGCAAGCACTGAAACTCGCAGAAGAAGAACGCGCCACTTTTGTACACCCTTATGACGATCCCGATATCATTGCGGGGCAGGGCACCATCGGCATGGAAATCCTGCGCCAGCACACCGGAACCATCCACGCCATATTTGTGCCAGTGGGCGGTGGCGGACTTATTTCCGGCATCGCTGCATACGTAAAAAGGCTACACCCAGGAGTCAAAATTATCGGAGTCGAACCGGTCGATGCCGATTCCATGTACCGGTCGCTGCAAGAGGGGCGCCGCATCAAGCTTACCCAGGTGGGGCTGTTTGCGGACGGCGTGGCGGTGAAGCAAGTGGGCGAAGAGACCTTCCGCCTGTGCCGCGATCTGGTGGATGAGATCATCTTGGTGGACACTGACGCCATCTGCGCCGCGATCAAGGATGTATTCGAAGACACTCGCGCCATTCTGGAGCCTGCCGGCGCGCTCTCTATCGCAGGTGCCAAGGCTTACACCAAGCGCGGTAAAATTCGCGGTAAAACCCTGGTGGCGATTGCCTCCGGTGCCAACATGAATTTTGATCGCCTGCGTCATGTTTCCGAACGGGCGGAACTGGGTGAGCAGCGCGAAGCAGTGATGTCGGTGACCATTCCTGAAGAGCCTGGCAGTTTCAAGAAATTCTGCGCCATGCTGGGGACGAAAAGTATCACGGAATTCAACTACCGCTACTCCGATCCAAAAGAGGCGCATGTGTTTGTTGGTGTGTCGGTGCGCGATCGTGATGAGGCGGCAAAGCTGATCAAGAGTCTGGAGAAAAGCGGTCTGCATGCTGAAGATTTTAGTGACAATGAAATGGCGAAACTGCATGTACGCCATCTGGTTGGCGGGCGCGCGCGTGGGGTAAAGAATGAAATTCTTTACCGCTTCGAGTTTCCTGATCGTCCCGGCGCGCTGATGAAATTCCTGGACAGCATGAGCCACCACTGGAACATCAGCCTGTTTCACTACCGCAACCATGGTACCGATTACGGCCGCGTGCTGGTGGGCATGGAGGTGCCACCCGCAGAGAAGGCTGAATTCAGGACGTTTCTCGACCAACTTGGTTACCGCTACTGGGATGAAAGCAAGAATCCGGCGTACAAGTTGTTCCTAGGGTAGGCAGCAATCAGAATTTTTCTACATCTGGGTCATTTGCCTCAGAGGTCTGTGTTGATCAGCCCTACTTCCAACTCCCCTCGCAACTCCCGGATAAGCGGCATAGATGCCCCGCTGTTTTCCCGATTGGATTCTTGGTCGCCGGTTGACAATGGTGGTTGGACAGCAGAGATTTGGCATGGCCGCGGGTGGCAATTTGGAGCGAGCAGAACCTGCGTCGTCTGCCACAGGCGGTTAGGATTTTCCGGTTATCCGGAATCACCGGATCCACTGCCAGATAAGGGTTTTGGTGATTCATGATTTCAGGCGCCGCTTATCCTTAATTCTTCGGAATTATTTCATGGACATTTTATGGAAAATCAGTTATTTTCCGGCGTAATGTCCATTTTAGTTTTAGTGTTTTTATCCAGTCCTTAAATGAAGGGAGCTACGAAAATGCAACGCACATCAGTTCGTAGGAATCGGATGGCAGTTATCGCAGCGGGTGGTCTGCTGTCCTTCGCAATGAGTACGGCCAGTGCGCAGGTGAATAGCGTAGTGAAATTTTTTAAGGATAAGGGCATAGAGGCGGGTGGTTGGGTGAATGGCGGAGCGACTTTCAACCCGAGCCACTCGACCTTTGGATACAATGGCCCAGTCACTTTCGGTGATCGCGCCAATCAAGCTCAGTTGAATCAGTTTAATATATTTGTCCAGCGTGCTGTGGTGACGGAAGGCAAGTCGTGGGATCTGGGTTTCCGGGCGGATTTCATGTTTGGTACCGACTCTATTTTTACCCAAGCTTATGGTAACCCTGCATTCGATGTAAACAGCGGAGCTGCGATGCCGAACAGGGGCACCTGGGATCTTGACTTGTGCTGCAATTCCAGCCGCACTTACGGCATCGCCCTGCCGCAGGCTTTTGTCGAGGCGTATGCGCCGATCGGTAACGGTCTTAACGTCAAGGCTGGCCATTTTTATACGCCGATCGGTTATGAATCGGTGCCGGCGCCCAACAACTTCTTCTACAGCCATGCCTACACCATGCAGTATGGCGAACCCTTTACCCATACTGGTGTGCTGACTCATTACACGGTCAACAAGAATGTGACGTTCATGAGTGGTGGTACCACCGGCAGCGGCACCGGTGGCTGGGATGGCAACTTTAACAGGCAGATGGATAACTGGGGCGGGATCGGCGGCCTCACCTGGACCAGCGACGACAAGAGAAGCTCGGCCAATATCGCCGGTACCGGTAGTACGGCCTCGTCACGCAGCAATAATTTCTGGGGTATGTACAGCATCGTGCTGAAGCACATGATCACCCCTAAGACACATTTTATTTTGCAGCATGATCATGGTTACGCTGATGGGGTCTTAATAAACAACCAGACTATGTCTAATGTGACTAAGGAAGCTCAATGGTATGGTATCAACACGCATATGTACTATGACGTCTTGCCAGACTTCTCGGTTGGTGTGCGTGGCGAGTGGTTCCGCGATCGGGATGGCTTTCGTGTTTTTAATCCAGGCCGGGTTTCCGCCGCCACTAATATTGGTCCCGATGGTCTTGGGCATAGCTATGCGGTTCAAGGGGGGGGAGCCATCGCTTTTAGTCAGCCCGCCGATTATTACGCGGTCACCATAGGTGCGAACTGGAAGCCGGCGAAAAGGCTGAAGATTGAGTCGAAAGCGCTGCAACAGTTTAATGTTCGCCCGAATATCCGCTATGACCGGGCGGATGGGCTTGTTAACACAGCTTACATGCCTTTCGGCGGCGGCACTTCCAAGGATCAGGTTCTGTTCTCGATGGATTTTATGCTGCCGTTTTGACCCGGCAATCTGTGGAAAGCGGCGGCGAACGCTGGCGGGATGGGCTGGCGTTTCTCTTTCGGTTGACCGCTCCTGAATCATTTGTTCAGCCGGTCTGCTCGCACAATTGCAGCACCATCCTCACGTGGGGGATGCCCGCGTCGATGAACTCCTCCCCCGCCGTCCGGAAACCAGATTTTGTGTAAAACCCGGCGGCATAGGTCTGCGCGTTGACAGTCGCTAGGCGCAGATGTCGCTTCTTCGCTTCCACCAATAACTGCTGCAACAGCGCGCTGCCTACGCCATGACCGCGCCACTCCCTGAGCACCGCCATGCGCCCAATATGACCGTCAGGCAGTAACCGCGCCGTGCCGATGGGGTTACCCGCCGAATCTAGCGCCAGTATGTGCAGACAACTCGCATCAAATTCGTCCCACTCCAGTTCGACAGGAACATGTTGCTCGTGAATGAACACCATCTCGCGGATGGCGCGCAACGCCGGACCATCGTCTTGCCAGTTTGCGAGACGCACAATAAACGATTTCACGCGTTACTCCGGGAATGATGACAGACCGGATATAATAACTGACCAAGCGCGGAAAATAGTTATGAAAAATCTCTGGAATGATGCTGAGGCGGCGCATTATCAAACCGATCTGGCGCTGCGAGCTTACTCGTCCCGCCTGCTGGGATGCGACAAATCGCTGGTGCTGCACGGCGGCGGCAACACCTCAGTCAAAATTCGTGAACCAAATCTGTTCGGCGAGGAAGAGGACATTCTCTACGTCAAGGGTAGTGGCTGGGATCTGGAAACCATCGAGGAAGCAGGTTTTTCGCCAGTACGCATGAATCATTTGCTGCGGCTTGCCGGGCTGGAAGTATTGTCTGATCCGCAAATGGTGAACGAGCTGATGGCGCATATGACGAAATCATCCGCGCCCGCACCCTCCATCGAAACCATTCTGCATGCCTGTCTGCCGTTCAAATACGTGGATCACACTCATGCGGATGCGGTGGTGACCGTAACCAATACGCCGGGCGGCGAAGTGCGCATCCGTGAAATTTATGGTGATACCGTGGTGGTGATTCCCTACGTGATGCCAGGCTTCGATCTGGCGCGAGTCTGTGTCGGGGAATTCGCCAAGCAGGCCGGTGCCGATACCATCGGCATGGTGCTGATGAACCACGGCATTTTTTCCTTCGGCGCAACGGCTAGGGAAGCCTACGAGCGCATGATCATGCTGGTCAGCCATGCTGAGGATTACCTCAAACAAAAAAATGTATGGCAGATTCCCTGCTTACCAGAAGAAGTTTCCAGAAAATCGCTACGGCTGGAACTGGCCGTGCTGCGCAAGGAAGTTTCCACCGCAGCGGGTTTCCCGGTGATTCTGACTACATACATGGATGATGCCAGTCTTGCTTTTTCCCGGCGCGACGATGTCGTGGTGATTTCGCAGCAAGGCCCGGCGACACCCGATCACATCATCCGCACCAAGCGTATCCCCATGCTGGGACGAGATGTTCAGGCCTATACGCAGGCCTACCAGCAATATTTCGAGCAGCATGCCCTTCACGCCAGAGAAAAGAAAACCATGCTCGATGCGGCGCCGCGGGTCATCCTCGACCCGGAACTAGGCCTATGCACGGTGGGGAGAAATGCAAAAGACGCCGTCATCGTTGCAGAGATCTATCAGCACACCATGGAGATCATTCAGCGCGCCACCGCGCTGGGCGGCTTCCTGGCACTTTCCACGGATGAGCTATTTGCGGTGGAATACTGGGATCTGGAGCAGGCCAAGCTCAAGAAAGGCGGTAAACCGCCGCTTTTCTCCGGTCAAATCGCGCTCGTCACTGGCGCGGCATCCGGCATTGGCAAGGCTTGCACCGAAGCGCTGCTGGCACGGGGTGCGGCGGTTGTCGGCCTTGACCTTGATCCGGCCATTGCAAGCCTGTTCAAGCGTGGCGACTACCTTGGTCTGTGCTGTGACGTCAGCGATGAGAACGCCATGGTCGACGCGCTGGAAGTCTGCGTGAAAACTTACGGCGGACTCGACATGCTGATACTGAATGCCGGGATTTTCCCCGCCAGCCAGCCTATCAAATCCCTCGCTACCGATGAATGGCGCAAGGTGATGAACATCAATCTGGATGCCAATCTTGCGCTGTTGCGCGAATGTCACCCGCTGCTGAGGCTTGCCCCCGAAGGCGGGAGCGTGGTCGTTATCGGCTCGAAAAATGTACCCGCCCCCGGTCCCGGCGCAGCAGCGTATTCTGCGTCGAAAGCGGCGCTCAATCAACTGGCGCGGGTGGCAGCGCTGGAATGGGGCGCAGACAATATCCGCATCAATATTCTGCATCCCAACGCCGTGTTTGATACCAGCATTTGGACCGAGGATGTGCGCCAGTCCCGCGCGGCGCAATATGGTCTTTCGGTGGAGCAATATAAAAAGAACAATGTTCTCAAGACCGAAGTGACCAGCCGCGACGTGGCGGAGCTGGCAGCGGAGATGTGTGGGCCATTGTTTGCTAAGACCACTGCCGCACAGGTGCCGGTGGATGGCGGCAACGAGCGGGTAATTTAACGTGAGCAGGTTATGAGATCCGATCTGGAAAAGATCGAAACGCTGCGTTGGCGGGATAACAAGTTGGAAATGATAGACCAGCGCATCTTACCGGCACATTTCGAATATCTGGCGTTCGATTCTGCGGCGACCGTGGCCGAAGCCATACGCAGCATGGTGGTACGCGGGGCGCCCGCCATCGGCTGTGCCGCGGCTTACGGCTTCGCATTGGAGGCGCGGCGGCTGGAGCAAGAAAGTCCGGAGAATTTTGCCCGCGGGTTGGAACAAGGTTTTGCCATACTCGCTCAAAGCCGTCCCACTGCAGTCAACCTGCTGTGGGCTTTAAAAAAAATGCGTGAAATCTGGCACAGCAGCAAAACCAGCGGCAACCCGGTCATCGCCGCCAAACTGTTGACGAAGGCGCACGAAATAACGGCGGAAGACATTCGTGCTAACCGCCGGATGGGTGAGTGCGGCGCAATGCTGCTTCCGGATAATTCAACGGTGCTGACCTATTGCAATGCCGGGGCGCTTGCCACTGCCGGTCATGGCACGGCACTGGGTGTGATCCGCTCGGCACGCGACCAAGGCAAGATAATTTCCATTATCGCCTGCGAAACCAGACCTTTTCTGCAAGGTGCACGGCTGACCGCATGGGAAATGGTGCAGGAAAAAATCCCGGTAACACTGATTACCGACAACATGGCAGGGCATTTCATGAGCCGGGGTGAAATTCACGCGATCGTGGTGGGGGCGGACCGGGTCGCAGCCAACGGTGATGTCGCCAACAAGATTGGAACTTATATGCTGGCGGTGCTCGCCGCTCGCCACGGCATCCCGTTTTATGTAGCCTGCCCGCTGTCAACGATTGATCTTGCCACGGCTTCCGGTGGGTTGATTCCGATTGAAGAACGTGCGGCGGAAGAAGTGACTGGTTACCGCGACTGCCAGTGGGCGGCAACAGGCGTGACGGTTTGCAATCCCGCTTTTGATGTGACGCCAGCCGAGCTGGTGACGGCTTTGATTACGGAAAAAGGTGTAGTACAGGCGCCAACGGAAGAAGGAATCAGGAGATTGTTTGAGTCATCACCAGCGATTCAATAGTGATCTGGAGCTATTTGAACGGGTGTCGCAGTACGATGATTTCTTCCCGATCTGGCCCGGTTGAAATCATGTCCACTGGCACTTCGCACACTTCTTCCATGCGTTTCAGGTAATCCTGTGCCGCTTTGGGCAGTTGTTCGAAATTCTTGATTCCTACGGTACTACCCATCCATCCAGGCATTTCCTCGTAAACCGGCTCACAAAGGGCTAATTCATCGGCCCCCACCGGCAAAATGCTGCTGAATTTCCTCTCTTCGCCATTGCCACTCAATTTGTAACCCACACTCAGGCTCAGGGTTTCGACACCATCCAATACATCGAGTTTGGTGACACATAGCCCCGATACACCGTTGATCTGGATCGAACGCTTCAGCGCTGCAGCGTCAAACCAGCCACAACGGCGTGGACGTCCTGTGGTTGCGCCGAATTCATTGCCACGTTTGGCCAGATGCTTGCCCACGTCATCATCCAGTTCGGTAGGAAAAGGTCCGGCGCCGACCCGCGTGGTATAGGCCTTGGTGATACCCAGCACATAATGCAGCATTTGTGGACCGACCCCACTGCCAGTTGTCGCGGCACCGGCGATGCAATTACTCGATGTAACAAACGGGTAAGTGCCGTGATCTATGTCAAGCAGCGTTCCTTGCGCTCCCTCGAACAACAAATTGCTGCCGGCCTTGTTGGCTTCGAATAGCAGTCGCGGCACGTCCGCTACCATCGGCTTGATCCGCTCTGCCAGCGACAGGGTATCGTCCATGGTTTGCTGAAAATCTACTATTGGTGCGTGGAAATAATTTTTCAGTACAAAGTTATGATAATCCAGCATCTCACCCAGTTTGGCAGCGAAGCGGTCGCGGTGAAATAGATCCTGCAGGCGCACAGCGCGCCGCGCCACTTTATCCTCGTAGGCGGGGCCGATGCCCTGTCCCGTGGTACCGATCTTGTCCGTGCCTTTGGCGGTTTCTCGCGCACTGTCAAGCGCACTGTGGCAAGGCAAAATAAGTGGACAGGCTTCACTTATGCGCAATCGTCCCTGCACGTCAACTCCTGCCTGCTCCAGCATGCCGACTTCTTCCAGCAATGCCTGCGGAGATACCACTACACCGTTGCCGATATAGCAGGCAACATTGCTGCGCAGAATTCCAGACGGGATCAGATGCAGCACGGTTTTTTTGCCGTCGATTACCAGTGTGTGGCCCGCATTATGGCCACCCTGGAAACGCACCACACCCTGGGCGTGATCCGTAAGCCAGTCCACTATTTTGCCTTTGCCTTCGTCACCCCACTGGGTGCCAACGACGACCACGTTTTTAGTCATGTCTCTTGAGCTTTAGAAATATTTCACGACAGAGTCGTAGAGGTACGGGGGAGAACATTACGTTATAAATATTCCGGTATTTCTATATTTTCCGGCGGTTCGGATTCAAATTTTCTCTATATCCCAGACCCCGTGGCGCATCACCAGTTGCCGATCGCAGTCAAACGCATCTTGATCATTCACATGCCCCGGCAATTCCATAACTACGATCTGGCCTTCGTTGCGAAGCTGCTCGATTTTTTTCTCAAGAGCCTTATCGTTTTTCTTGTAAGGTGCAAAGATTCCTTTCGGATGGGGATCAGGTTTCACCAGCCCCGACAATTCGCGTAAATCCATGCTGAAGCCGGTGGCCGGGCGTGCCCTTCCAAATGCTTTGCCAATTTCATCATAGCGCCCCCCCAAAGCGACCGCGTTAGGACAGCCTTTGGCGTAGGCAGCGAACACTATGCCGCTGTGATATTGATAGCCGCGCAAGTCAGCCAGATCGAATGCCAGGGTATCCACCAGCGGCTTCAATTCTGCCGCCACTGCGTCCAGTTCGTCCAAGGCCGTCTGAATCTCGGGGTAATCCGGCAGAAACTTGCGTGCACGTGCCAGCACTTTCCTGTCGCCATACAATTCCGGCAACAGCATCAACGCTTGCCGCGCATTCTTGTCCACGCGTTTATCCAGCCCGGCACAGAGGTCCCCCAATGCGGAGACGTCCTTGGCCTGGAGTGCGCCGAATAATTCCGTTTCCAATCCGCCGGGAATTCCCGCACCTTTAACCAAGCCGCGAAATACGGCGACATGACCAAGATCAAGGTGGATTTTTTCTATCCCGGCAATCGCCAAGGATTGCAGCATAAGCCGCTGGATTTCGAGATCGCTTTCCAGTCCGGCATGGCCGTATAGTTCCGCGCCAATCTGGAGCGGTTCACGGGTGCGGGTCAATCCCGATGGTACGGTATGCAGCACACTGCCTGCGTAGCATAGACGAGTGACGCCATTGCGGTTCAGCAAGTGTGCATCGATACGTGCAGCCTGGGGCGTCATGTCTGCACGTAAGCCCATCATCCTGCCGCTTAATTGGTCCACCACTTTGAACATGCGTAAATTCGAGTCACCCCCGCTGCCTGAGAGCAGCGACTCCACGTACTCCAGCAGGGGTGGTCCCACCAGTTGATAGCCATGTACCAACAGCCAGTCCATGATGCGCCGACGCTTTGCCTCAATGGCTAACGCCTCAGCAGGCAGGATATCCTCAATGTATTCGGGAAGGAGCCAGTTACGCATGTTTGCGACTCAGATACGGCTGCATGAAAATGGGATGATGGGGGTTATTTCACAAGATAAAGCAGCAGCAACCCCGCCAGCATCGAAGTCAGACCGATGAAGCGTATCTGGCCATCGCCGGCTTCGGTCAGTTTTTTGAAAGCTTCACGCCACATGCCAGGCAGCAGAAATGGCAGCATTCCTTCCATTACCAGCATCAGCGCGAACGCAATTAGCAAAGTGTCCCACATGCTGCGATAGCTCCGACAGACACCTCAATAAATTCAAGACCACAAGTAAAATTATTGCGTAATACGGTGGGTCAAGTCAGTCCGCAAGATGTTTACACGTAAATTTAAGTTCATGAGAGGCGGCCTATTTTCCGCCCCGCCCCGGATTCTTCAGATATTTGAAAAACTCAGAGCCGGGTTCCAGTACCATCATGTCTCCTTTGTTCTTGAAAGTCTGTTTATAGGCTTCCAGGCTGCGGTAGAAAGAATAGAATTCCGGATTCTGCTGAAAGGCGCCAGCGTAGATTGATGAGGCTTTGGCATCGCCCGCGCCCATGACCTCCTGGGCTTTCCGGTAAGCCTCCGCCAGGATTACTTCACGTTGCCGGTCAGCATCGGCACGAATTTTTTCCGATTCCGCCGCACCAGTCGAGCGCAGTTCATTAGCCACACGCTTTCTCTCTGCTTCCATCCGACGATAGACCGACTCGCTTACTTCCTGCGGTAAATCTACGCGCTTCAGGCGCACATCCACCACTTCCACCCCAATCTTGCGAGCATCAGCATCAGCTTTCTGACGCATGATTTCCATAATCTTGTCACGTTCACCGGAAACCACGTCGTGCACTGTGCGGTTACCAAATTCGTCGCGCATGCTGGAATTTACTGTCTGAGCTAAACGGGTTTGTGCCAGCATTTCGTCACCGCGAACGCTGATGTAATATTGCTTTACATCGACGATGCGCCACTTGACGAACAAGTCCACCAGCACATTCTTTTTTTCCGAAGTAATGAAACGTTCCGGTTCGACTGTATCCATAGTCATGATACGCGCTTCAAAGTAGCGTACGTTTTGCACCAGAGGAATCTTGAAATACAGTCCTGGTGAAGTTTTTACGTCGACCACTTCACCCAATTGGAATACGATCGCATGCTGACGCTGGTCGACGATAAACAGTGCTGAACTGGCAAGAAAGAACAGGGCGGCGATGGCGCCCAATAGCATTGAAGTATATTTTTTCATTTATCTTGTCTCCCGTTCACGGCCACGAAATGCTTCGCGTGTGCGAGCGGCACTGTCATGCCCCGCCTCTTGGGCAACCGGGGGCGGTTCCGGCATCGGAGCGGGCGATGGGGAAGGTCCGCTTGTTTGTATCAGCTTATCCAGCGGCAGATAAAGCAAGTTGTTGCCGCTTTTCTGATCGATCAGTATCTTGCTGGTGCTGGAGAGCACTTGTTGCATCATATCCAGATACAGACGGTCACGGGTTACGCCGGGCGCTTTGCTGTATTCGACGAGAATTTGTTTGAAACGGCTGGCATCACCCTCAGAGCTGACGATCACACGCTGTTTGTACCCTTCTGACTCTTCCAGCAGGCGCGCGGCATTACCTCTGGCCTTGGGAATAACGTCATTGGCGTAAGCCTGACCTTCATTTTTTTGCCGTTCTCTGTCCTGTCCTGCTTTTACAGCGTCGTCGAATGCCGCCTGCACCTGTTCCGGCGGCTGCGCATTCTGCATGGTCACTTTGCTGATGGCGACCCCTATCTTGTAACGATCGAGAATTTCCTGCATTAATTTGGTTGTTTGCGCTGCCACCTGTTCGCGCCCTTCGTAAAGCACATAATCCATTTTGCTTTTGCCGATAACTTCGCGAATCGCGGTTTCCGCTGCCTGCATCACAGCGCTTTCCGGCTCACGGTTGTTAAACAGAAAATCTTCAGGATTTTTAAGGATGTATTGCACTGCGAACTGAATATCAATGATGTTTTCGTCATCGGTCAACATCAGCGATTCCTTCAGCACCTTGCTTCTCACATTGTTGCGGTAGCCGATTTCCACCGTACGCACCTGGCTTACGTTAACGGCTTCCACTAATTCAATCGGATATGGCAGATGCCAGCGGAGTCCTGCCTGGGTGGTTTCGACATATTTACCAAAACGCAGCACCACGCCGCGCTGACCCTCGTTGACAATATAAAATCCGCTAGATACCCACATCAGCAGGAGCAGCCCAGCAAACAGGCCAACGCCGCCGCTATATCGCCTGGGACTGCCGCCAGCTGGCCCTTCACCCCCGCCCGACCCTTCGCCCCCGCCACTCTTACGCTTAAAGAGGTTGTTGAGCTTCTTGTTAACGTTGCGCCACAACTCGTCGAGATCAGGCGGACCTGAGTTGCCTTTTTTTCTTCCCCACTGCGGGTCGTTTAATCCCATGTTGATTCCTAGTTTTCCGTTTTATATAGATACAACCATCAAATGGTCAAGTTGATTGTCGGCTTAATAAGAAACCGCAGCGCATCCGCTGACTATGTTTCCAATTTGTGACTGTATCTTGCACCGTTGCGAGGTGCGCTGTTCAATTGCCTCAGCCAGCGCCAGCCTAATAAATTCGAGCCCCTCGCCGGTTCTTGCACTCAATCGAGTTTGCGTTATTCTACCACACTCATCACGCCCGTAACCCGCAGCTCCCACCGATAAATTGGTCAGATCTATCTTGTTCAGTACTAGAATCTGTGGAATTGCATCGGCACCGATTTCCTTTAACACCTTGTTGACTTCCCCGATTTGCTCACTCCGATTGGGGCTGCCAGCATCCACTACATGGAGCAGCATGTCGGCCTGCACCGTTTCTTCCAGCGTAGCACGGAATGCAGCGACCAATGTATGCGGCAATTCGCGAATGAAACCTACCGTATCGGAAATCACCAGTGGTCCGTGCTCCGGGATGAATAGCTTGCGCGTGGTGGCATCCAAAGTGGCAAACAATTGATCGGCAGCATAAGCATGGGCGCGGGTAAGGTTATTGAACAGGGTGGATTTGCCCGCATTGGTGTAGCCGACAATGGAAACTGACATCACGTCAGCGCGTTGCCTGGAACGACGCTGCACCTCACGATGGCGCTGGAATTTGGCGAGTTTTTCCCTGAGCGATTTAACCCGTTTCCGAAGCAGTTGCCGGTCAGTTTCCAACTGGGTTTCGCCAGGACCACGCAAGCCGATACCACCCTTTTGTCGTTCCAGATGGGTCCAGCCACGCACCAGGCGAGTAGCGAGATGCTCAAGTTGCGCCAGCTCTACCTGCAACTTGCCCTCGTGACTCTTCGCGCGCTGGGCGAAGATATCCAAAATCAGGTTGGTACGGTCTAGCACGCGACACTGGAGGCGTTGCTCCAGGTTGCGTTGTTGGGCGGGAGAAAGATTATGATTGAAAATCACCAGCGAGGCGCCAGTTTGTTCCGCTGCAGCGGCAATCTCCTCCACTTTGCCGCTGCCGGCGTAATAAGCAGGGTCGGGGCGGGAGCGCCTGCCTTTGATTACAGCAGGGATTATAAGCCCATCACTTGCGGCTAGTTGCCGCAATTCTTCCAGGTTTTCGGCGTAGCAGCCGCCGCCAAAATCAAGGCTAACCAGTATGGCAGCATTAATGTTGGCAGCACTGCCAGCGGGGCGGTCAAGCATCAGGTGCGACTGGGGCGTCAAATGGAATGGTAACGGCTCTGGCAGGAACCACGGTGGATATTGCGTGCTTATATACCATCTGGGTAACGGTGTTTTTCAGTAGAACCACGTACTGATCAAACGAGTCAATATGACCTTGCAGCTTAATACCATTTACCAGATAAATCGATACCGGAATGTGCTCCTTTCGCAGGGCATTCAGAAACGGGTCTTGTAACAATTGCCCTTTGGCGCTCATGGGGGACTCCCTGTTTTAATTATTCAAGCAATAACTCTACTTGATTTTAAGGAGTAAATCCATATTCCCAAACGGAAGATAAAACGGCAGTATGACCTTGCCCGTGAAAAACGTATTTCTTAATTGTGGTTTAATTACAAACTAAGGAGACGGAGAAATGATGAACGAAAAAGGCAAGAGAGCGGCGTACACGCTGGAGTACAAGTTAGAAGCGGTACGGTTGGTTCAGGGCGGGCAAGCCTGTGCGGTGACGGCCAAAGTGCTGGGCATTCCCAAGCAGACGCCGGACAACTGGGTCAGGCAGGCAGCGAAAGGCAAACTGTCAGGTGTAGGTGCCAAACCGGTGAGCACAGAGCAAATGGAATTGGCGCGATTGAGAGCAGAACTTGCGCGTGTAAAGATGGAGCGCGACATCTTAAAAAAAGCGACGGCATCCCCCAAGAGGATTTGTCGTGGCAGCAGTTCTGGATGTCGTCCCACCCAATGAAAATGCCCAGGCTGCGTGTTGCAGCCTGGGCATTGATTGATGAGACCCTCTCCCTGAATCCAGGAGGCCTGGTCTCAAACAAGTACGACAATTTCTCCGCTAATTAGTCGAACGGCTTTGGTCTTGGAGTTTCATTAGTGGAAGGCGGCAGGATGGGCAGTTTGAAATCAGGCTGCTTGCCGGTCAGTGTCTTCAGGAAAGCTACGATCTTGGCATTTTCTTCCTTGCTGAAGTCGCGGCCCAGCTGTACTCGACCCATGGTGTCCACGGCATCTTCCAAAGTCTCGGCGGCACCATCGTGAAAATAGGGATAAGTCAGCTCTACATTGCGCAGGGTAGGTACCTTGAACACAAAACGATCCGTGGCCTTGCCGGTAACTCCTACCCGACCTTCTTCCTTGCTGACCGTCTTGTAGGGTTCACGAACACCCATCTTCTGAAACGAGGTACCCCCTACGGCCGTCCCATAATGACAGCTTGTACAGCCGCTGTCCTTGAACAACTTGTAACCATCAAGTTCAGCCTGACTGAGGGCCTTCTTGTCACCTTTAAGCCATTTATCAAAGCGGGAATCAGGCGTAACCAAGGTTTCTTCGAAAGCAGCAATAGCGTCGGTCACCATACCAATGTTAACTTGATCTGAGCCAAATACCTGCTTGAAGCGGGCACGATACTGCGGGATGGAGCGCAGCACGTCCACGGCCAGTTCGTGAGTGAAAGCCATCTCACCCGGGTTGGCAATGGGTCCGCCAGCCTGCTCCTTTAGATCCTTGGCGCGACCATCCCAGAATTGTGCCAGCATCATGCTGGAATTCAGCACCGTTGGTGCGTTGATGGGTCCTTGGTTCCATTTATGCCCAATAGAAGATTTTATGTTGTCGGTACCACCCATGCTCAAGTTGTGGCAGGAGTTGCAGGAAATAAAACCGGATTTAGACAGACGCGGGTCAAAAAAGAGCATCTTACCCAGTTCCACCATACCTACATTCTTTGGCGCAGCTGCTTTAATCGGCTGGATGGGTTCGTTGGCCGACGCAGTGGTTGAGGCAACAGCTCCAATAGATAGCAGCGATACAATTAGTGTTCGTAATATCATCAGTATTCTCCTTAAAACGCGGCTGTAGTGGCGCAGCCGATTACGCCTGACGAAATATAAACCCTTTACAAGAATCTGGCCATGATATTTGCACCATGCTAACCCGCATAAATCCGGCTTCCGAGCAGATTTACTCACCCTGTTTGGCAGGTGCAGCCATGGCCGCAGGTTGTTCCTCATTATGACTATAGCCGCTGTAACAGTTGCTGTCATGGGGATCGTGGTTAAGCAGGCGGGCTAATTCGGTCAAAGCTTGCTGATAGACGTGGCGCTTGAACTCGACCACCGATTCCAATTCCACCCAATACTGATTCCAGCGCCAGGCATCGAACTCAGGACGGGCGCTCGTGCGTAACGACACATCGCAGTCTCGCCCAACCAGACGCAATAGATACCAGATCTGCTTTTGTCCTCGGTAGTTTCCGCGCCACTCGCGCCTTACCCACTGATCCGGCACTTCATAGCGCAGCCAGTCGCGTGTGCGCCCAATGATCTTGACATGGCGAGGATGTAAACCTACTTCTTCCGTCAATTCCCGATACATTGCCTGCTCCGGACTCTCCCCCGGCTTGATACCGCCTTGGGGAAATTGCCAAGAGTCTTGCTTGATGCGTTTGCCCCAAAAGACCTCGTTTTTCGAGTTTAATAGAATAATGCCAACATTGGAGCGATATCCGTTACGGTCGATCATGTGATTCACCCGGTGATTCGTCACAATACTGTGATTTTTCCACATTTTATCCCAGATTGAAAGCGGCCAGCAGATTAATAAACTATCTGCCCGCGTTGCTGTTTTTCATACGGCCAGTCTCGACTCTGTTCTGGAAGACGGGGCCAATATGGCGGTGCCGTTTGAGACTTTCTTGCTAACCTTGGGTTCCACTGCGAAATCCAGCGATGACAGCGCCCAGCGCCAAACAAGACGTGTTGCGGTCTTTCGCGGTAGAATCGCTTCCGTTTAATCGCCACATCGGAGCGGATATGCGCGCATCACAATTTTTTATTTCCACTCTCAAGGAAGCCCCGGCCGAAGCAGAGCTGATAAGTCACAAGCTGATGTTGCGTGCTGGACTCATCAAGCGTCTTGGCAGTGGACTCTATACCTGGATGCCGCTGGGTCTGAGAGTATT
This sequence comes from Nitrosomonadaceae bacterium, assembly GCA_030646695.1. Classification (GTDB taxonomy): domain Bacteria; phylum Pseudomonadota; class Gammaproteobacteria; order Burkholderiales; family Nitrosomonadaceae; genus VFJL01. Next base: position 26,779 of record JAUSLF010000005.1, on the reverse strand, counting down.
GCGCAAGGTTGAGAACATTGTGCGTGAGGAAATGGACAAGAGTGGAGCGGTGGAACTCCTCATGCCTGCGGTGCAGCCTGCTGAATTGTGGCAGGAGTCCGGGCGCTGGGACATATTCGGCCCGCAGATGCTGAAAATAAAGGACAGGCACCAACACGATTTCTGTTTCGGCCCCACGCATGAAGAAGTCATAACCGACATCGCCCGGCGGGAGATCAAAAGTTATCGTCAGTTGCCGCTCAATCTTTATCAGATTCAAACCAAGTTCCGCGACGAGATCCGGCCCCGCTTTGGTGTGATGCGCGCGCGCGAATTCGTAATGAAAGACGCTTATTCGTTCCACGCCGATGTAGCCAGTCTGGAGCAGACTTACCAGGTAATGCATGATACTTATGGCCGGATATTCACTCGCTTGAGATTGAAATTCCGTGCGGTAACAGCGGATACCGGAGCGATAGGCGGTAGCGGTTCGCATGAGTTTCATGTGCTGGCGGACTCAGGCGAGGACGCCATCGCTTTCTGCCCGGATTCGGATTACGCTGCCAACCTCGAACTGGCCGAGGCGCTGCCACCAGCAAAACCGCGCGAAGCAGCCACTCGCACCATGCAAAAAATCGCAACACCGGGCAAAAAAACCTGTGAAGAAGTTGCGGCATTTCTGAACGTTCCTGTCGAACAAACCGTAAAGACCCTAGCAGTAATGGCAAATGGCGAAATGTATTTGCTGCTGCTACGCGGCGATCATCATCTCAATGAGGTGAAAACCGGGAAGGTTCCTTTCCTTGCCGGGTTCCGATTGGCAAGCGAAGAAGAGATTCTCGCAAAAACCCGCTGCCGTCCAGGATATATAGGACCAGTTGGTTTGGGACTACCTGTTATTGCCGACAAGGCCGTCGCGGTAATGAGCAATTTCGTTTGTGGCGCGAACGAAGCGGATCATCATTTAACCGGCGTTAATTTTGGCCGTGACACGAAAGAGCCTGATCATATTTTCGATATTCGTGACGTGGTTACTGATGACCTTTCCCCCGACGGCAAGGGGAAACTGGAGATCTGCCGCGGTATCGAAGTCGGACATATTTTTCAACTGCGCACCAAATATTCGGAAGCGATGAAAGCCCATTACCTAGACGAGTCTGGCCAGACGCGAGTGATGGAAATGGGTTGTTACGGCATCGGTGTATCGCGCATCGTCGCGGCTGCCATTGAGCAGAATCACGACGCGCATGGCATCATTTTTCCGGCTGCAATGGCACCGTTCCAGATTGTCATTGTGCCCATCGGCCTGAAGAAAAGTGAGCAGGTAAAAGCTGAAACGGAGAAATTGTATAAAGAGCTTTCCGCCGCTGGTATCGAAGTTCTGCTGGATGACCGTGACGAACGTCCCGGTATAATGTTTGCTGACATGGAATTAATCGGTATTCCTCATCGCATCGTCATCGGCGAACGCGGCCTGAAAGAGGGCAATATCGAATACCAAGGGCGGCGTGACGCCAACTCTCAGATCATTCTCTTGCAAAATGCAGTTAATTTTGTGAAGTCAAGGATATGTGGAAGTTAGCCGGGATATTTTTACTATTATTCCCCGCTTTTGCTCAGGCCGGTACCCAAATTTATGAGCCACTTTCCGCCAGCGTAAAAGCAGTGATGCAACGTGCGGTGAGTGATCGGGTAGTTCCGCGTCTGGCATTTTCATCCGAAAGTGAAGGCAAGGCATGGCTCGTCACCATGACTAAACGACTGAAAAAGCGTATACCCAGTCAAAAAGAGCGCGACGATTTTCTGGCCACGGTTCATTACGAAGCCGTTCGTGCGGGACTGGATCCACAGTTGGTGTTAAGCGTCATTCAGGTTGAAAGCGGTTTCAGGAAATATGCCGTATCTATAGCTGGTGCGCAGGGCTACATGCAGGTGATGCCGTTCTGGGTAAGGGAGATTGGCGTCAGTGATCACAACCTTTTTCACTTGCGTACCAATTTACGCTATGGCTGCACCATCCTGCGGCATTATCTCGACATCGAAAAAGGGAGCTACTTCCGTGCGCTCGGGCGCTACAACGGCAGTCTGGGACAAGCAGGTTATCCTGACTTGGTAATGAGTGCGTGGCACAGTACCTGGGCTTATCCGTCAACTACAGCAGAGGTAGTAACTGTTGGGCAGGGCGGCTAACTCCTGACAAATCACCACCAGGAAAGAAGCAACGTATTTCTCCCCAGTCAAAAATTCAACAGCTCCCAAAACTTACTTGTGCTTTAACTGGACCGGTCCCCCAGGGTTATTTCTCGGGACATTCGCTGAATTCTCCTGCATGAAGTCCTCGAGGCTCTTCCGGGAAATTATTCCCACTTTGTAGGCCGCCGGCCTGCCGGCCGGACTGAACAAGTATGTGGTAGGTAGCATCGACACTGGGCCAACTTGTGCGGCGATGCTTTTATTGCCAAACACAATCGGGTAGGAGATTGCCAGGGAATCAACGAATTTCAAAACTGTTTTTGGGTTCCTGTAATCCATCACGATACCGATCACCATAACATCCTTACGGCTTTCATAAAGTGATACCAGATCAGGGATTTCCTCCAGGCAGGGCGGGCACCACGTGGCCCAGAAATTCACCAGTACCCACTTGCCTCGATAGTCAGACAAGGAGTGTATTTTGCCCGCAGTATCCTTAAAGGAGAAGCCCTGCGCTTGTGCGGCAGATGACAGCAAAGGCAACAGGCACAGCAAGAAGGTGACGGAGTACCGTATCATTTTCATTTAATCACTCCGATGGTGTCATGATGGTGTTTCATGCTGCCGCGCATTATCTCGCCTTGGCCCATTGCGGGATATCGCTACACCTGCGGGTGTGCCTGCTTCAGCTTACTGTGCAATTTGTTGAGTGCACTGAGGTAGGCTTTGGCGGAGGCAACGACGATGTCAGTATCTGCTCCGTGGCCATTAACGATGCGCCCGGATTTTTGCAGTCGCACCGTAACCTCGCCCTGTGAGTCGGTGCCGCTAGTGATATTGTTAACCGAATATAATTGCAAATCGGCACCGCTGGCCAGAATTTTCTCAATGGCACGGAAAGTGGCATCCACCGGCCCACTGCCGTCTGACTCGGCCTGCAATTCCTTGCCTCCTTCGGCGATCACTATCTTGGCATGGGGTGTTTCGCCAGTTTCGCTATGCGCAGTTAGAGACAATAGCTTGTATTGTTCCTGCAAGGTCATGGTTTCATCTGATACCAACGCGTATAAATCCTCGTCGAAGATATCGTGTTTCTTGTCAGCCAACTCCTTGAAACGCATGAATGTGGTGTTGAGTGCCTCTTCCGATCCCAGCGCGATGCCAAGTTCCGCCAAGCGGCTGCGAAAGGCATTGCGTCCGGAGTGTTTTCCCAGCAATAATTTGTTTGCACCCCAGCCAACATCTTCGGCACGCATGATCTCATAGGTTTCACGGTGCTTGAGCACCCCATCCTGATGTATGCCAGACTCATGCGCGAACGCGTTCGCGCCAACAATGGCTTTGTTGGGCTGCACTGGAAAGCCGGTAATACCTGACACCAGTTTACTGGCCGACACGATATGGGTGGCGTCTATGTGCGTGTCGCAAGGGAAAAAATCCTGGCGGGTGCGCACTGCCATTACAATTTCCTCCAGCGCAGCATTGCCCGCGCGTTCACCCAGACCGTTGATGGTGCATTCCACTTGGCGCGCACCGTTCATTACCGCTGATAATGAGTTGGCCACTGCCAGCCCCAGGTCATTATGGCAATGTACCGAGAACACCACCTTGTCGGAATTGGGTATACGTTCGCGCAGGGTACGAATCAGGTTGCCGAACTGTTCCGGCATGGTATAGCCAACAGTGTCGGGAATATTGAGAGTAGTGGCTCCCGCTTCGATGACAGCCTCCAGCACACGGCAGAGGAAAGTGACATCTGAGCGGCCCGCATCCTCAGGAGAGAATTCCACGTTACCGGTATACCGGTGGGCCCACTTCACCGCCTTCACCGCCTGCTCCACCACCTGTTCTGGAGACATGCGCAGTTTCTTCTCCATGTGAATCGGCGAAGTGGCGATAAAAGTATGGATGCGCCCTGAGTTGGCACCTTTCAAGGCTTCGCCAGCACGTTTGATGTCGGCTTCGGTGGCGCGGGCCAGACCACACACGGTGCTGTCCTTGATGCAGTCGGCGACCGCCTTGACCGCCTCGAAATCGCCGTTGGAAGCCGCCGGGAAACCGGCTTCGATCACATCTACGCGCATGCGCTCCAGTTGCCGCGCAATACGCACCTTTTCCTCCTTGGTCATGGACGCACCAGGACTTTGCTCGCCATCGCGTAACGTGGTATCAAAAATAATCAAATGGTCTTTCACGGCGTTCTCCGTTTCAGGGAAGATATTCTGATTGTAATACGGAATCTGGGGAACAGATCCCACAGGACAAATTTGGGAGATAAAAGTATGGTAATTAGCGCGCGTGGCGCAGCGACCCTGCCAGAAGAGGCAGAGCGTGCAGGGTGTAGAGCAAGGGAAGGGGGCTGACGTATCTCATGCGACTAAATATAAACAGTTTTTTCTGTTTGTGCAACGGGGGAAATTTATCAGGCATTCGGTACCCTGCTATTTCTCTTCTTTTTCGCCAGTCGCCACAACCACATGACATAGCCCGACAAGACATAAAACACAAATAGGCAAAACAGCACAACCGGCGGGTGGCTTGGAATCACCACGAAAAAGAATAGTGCCAGCAGCAGTATGGTGATGAAGGGCACGCTCTTGCGTAGATTAATCTCCTTGCCGCTGTAATAAGGAAGGTTGCTTACCATGGTAAGACCGGCAAATAACGTTATGCCCCATGCCAACCATCTGATGTCGGCCCCCTTGACTTGGAAATCCAGCATTACCCATATCAACCCAGCAATTAATGCAGCGGCAGCCGGGCTGGGCAAGCCTTGGAAGAATTGCTTGTCCACTACCCCCAGGTTGGTATTGAAGCGCGCCAGACGTAGCGCGGCGCAAGCACAATAAATGAAGGCTGCAATCCAGCCTAATTTGCCCATGTCTTTTAAAGCCCACTCGTATATTACCAACGCGGGAGCGGCCCCGAACGAAATCATGTCGGACAGGCTATCGTATTCCGCACCGAATTCGCTTTCGGTGTGTGTAAGGCGCGCTACCCGGCCATCCAATCCATCCAGCACCATGGCGATAAAAATCGATATAGCTGAGTGTTCGAAATGCCCATTCATCGCCTGCACAATGGCGTAAAATCCGGCGAATAGCGCGGCAGTGGTGAACAGGTTGGGTAGCAGATAAATGCCCCGGCGCCGTAGTTTGGATTTAAGCATGAAGCGTGGCATCTGAGGATTACGCCTTATTCACACAATACACAAGAAGACCGGGGCATGGTAAACGGTTATGGCTGGATGGTAAACAGTAGGTAATACGGGGGTGGCTCGAGTTACTGGGGAAATTCCGCGAGTACTGTCAGTGTCGCATAAACCTTGTCACCGATACTAACCTTGATCTTGGTATCGAGGGGAAGATATGTATCCACCCGCGAACCGAAGCGGATGAAACCGAAACGCTGGCCGCGCATGAGATGGTCACCCAGCTTCACGTAGCATAGTATGCGCTTTGCAATCAATCCGGCGACTTGCACACAGGTTACGTCAGCACCATCGGCAGTTCTTAGCCACAAGGCGTTGCGTTCATTTTCCAGCGAAGCTTTGGGCAGGTCAGCGTTGATGAACTTGCCGGGGAAATACCACTGACCGCGCACTTCACCGTCCACCGGACTGCGATTGGAGTGGACATTGAACACGTTCATGAATACGCTCACCTTGATAGCTTCACGCTTGAGATATGGATCCTGCACATTTTCCACTGCGACAATTCTGCCGTCGGCAGGCGCTAGCACGATATTGGCTTGTTGCGGAATCGCACGTGGCGGGTCACGGAAAAATTGCAGAACGAAAAGCGTGATCAGCCAGAACGGCAGCGCCCACAACCAACCGGCAAAAATATTGACCAGCACGGTGAAAATGGTTGCTGCCGCGATAAAAGGCCAGCCTTCGCGTGCAATGAGGGGATGGGGATAATTCATAAGGTACGTGAATAGTGAATAGTGAGCAATGGATAGCGGACTCTCTTATTGATGAGAGATCCGGATTTTATATGCCACATCTCACTTTTCACTTTCCTCTAATTCTTTGTTTGGTCGACCAGCTTGTTCTTCTTGATCCACGGCATCATGTCGCGCAGTTTTGCACCGACCACCTCAATCTGGTGCTCGGAGGCAAGGCGGCGACTAGCTTTAAGCATGGGCGCACCTGCCTGGTTTTCCAGGATAAATTCGCGCGCATATTCGCCAGTCTGAATTTCACGCAGAATCTTGCGCATTTCGGCGCGGGTGGCATCGGTGACAATGCGTGGACCCCGCGAAATGTCGCCATATTCGGCGTTGTTGGAGACGGAGTAGCGCATGTTGGCGATGCCGCCTTCGTAAATTAAATCCACGATCAGTTTTACTTCGTGCAGGCATTCAAAATAGGCCATCTCCGGTGCGTAACCCGCTTCCACCAAAGTTTCAAAACCAGCCTGAATTAGAGCGGTAAGACCCCCGCACAGCACCACCTGTTCACCGAACAAATCGGTTTCGGTTTCCTCACGGAAATTGGTTTCGATCACGCCACCACGAGTACCACCGTTAGCTGCGGCATAGGACAAAGCCAAGTCACGTGCCTTGCCGGATTTGTCCTGGTGTACGGCGATGAGCGAAGGTACCCCGCCACCTTGCGTATAGGTTGAGCGCACCAAATGACCAGGACCTTTAGGCGCGATCATGATGACATCAAGATCAGCGCGCGGCGTTACCTGACCGTAATGGATATTGAAGCCATGAGCAAATGCAAGGGTACTGCCCTTCTTGAGGTTGGGCTCGATCTCTGATTTGTAAACAGCTGCAATCTGCTCATCGGGTAACAGTAGCATCACGACGTCCGCACCCTTAACAGCCTCTGCAATCTCCTTGACGACAAGGCCGGCTTTCTTTGCCTTGCTCCAGGACGCGCCGTCCTTGCGCAGACCGACGGTAATCTTTACGCCAGAGTCGTTCAGGTTATTGGCATGAGCGTGACCCTGCGAGCCGTAACCCACGATGGCAACTTTCTTACCCTTGATGAGGGACAAATCAGCGTCTTTATCGTAATAAACTTTCATGGTTTTCCTTTCTGTTTTGGTTGGGAATAGGGGCTAGTCGGACAAGTGAGGCATATGTTATCCCCACGCATGTCGGGGGCCGCTACGCTTTCAATATTCGCTCGCCGCGACCAATGCCGGAAGCACCAGTACGAACTGTCTCCAGAATCGTGCTGTGTTCTATAGTGTCGAGAAATGCATCAAGCTTGGAACCGGTACCGGTCAGCTCGATGGTATAGGATTTGTCGGTGACATCGATGATGCGCCCACGGAAAATGTCGACCATACGTTTTATTTCTTCCCGATCCTTGTCGACGGCACGTACTTTTACCAGCATCAATTCGCGTTCGATGTGAACGCCATCGCTCAAGTCCACCACTTTGACCACTTCGATCAATTTGTTCAGCTGCTTGGTGATCTGCTCGACCACATCGTCCGAGTCGACGGTGACCAGGGTCATGCGTGACAAAGTGGGGTCTTCAGTGGGTGCCACTGTGAGCGATTCGATATTGTAACCGCGCGCCGAGAATAAGCCAGCCACGCGGGACAAGGCGCCAGCCTCGTTTTCCATCAACAGGGAAATGATATGTCGCATTTTCCTTATACCAGAATCATTTCGGAGAGACCTTTGCCGCCAGGTACCATCGGGAATACATTTTCGGTCTGGTCGGTAATAAAGTCCATGAATACCAGCCGATCTTTGAGCTTGAAAGCTTCTTTCAATGCGCCTTCGATGTCGCTTGGCTGCTCAATTTTCATGCCGACATGACCATAACTCTCAGCCAGTTTGACGAAATCCGGTAGCGCATCCATATAGGATTCGGCATAGCGATTGCCATGAAAAAATTCCTGCCATTGCCGCACCATTCCCATATAGCGGTTGTTAAGGTTGACGATCTTGAGTGGCAGACCATATTGCTTGCAGGTGGACAATTCCTGGATACACATCTGGATGCTGGCTTCGCCGGTGATGCAGGCCACCGACCCGCGGGGGTTGGCAAACTGCACACCCATTGCCGCTGGCAGACCAAAACCCATGGTTCCCAGACCACCGGAATTGATCCAGCGGCGCGGTTTGTCGAACTTGTAGAACTGTGCTGCCCACATCTGGTGCTGACCCACGTCTGAGGTGATGAAAGCATTGCCTTTGGTTACCTGATAGAGCTTCTCGACCACCATTTGCGGCTTGATGATGGCGCTTGCCCGGTCGTATTTGAGACAATCGCGTGCACGCCACAGATCAACTTGTGTCCACCACGCCTTAAGCGCGATCTGGTCAGGCTTTTCCTTGCGGGCCTTGAGTAGCTTGATGAGTTCGACCAGTACCTCGGAAACGCTGCCGACAATGGGTACATCTACCTTGACGCGCTTGGAAATAGAAGAAGGATCAATGTCAATATGTATGATCTTGCGCTCTTCGTTAAAAAAATGCTTGGGGTTGCCGATCACACGATCGTCGAAACGGGCACCGATAGCTATTAGTACGTCACAATGCTGCATCGCCATATTAGCTTCATAAGTACCGTGCATCCCCAGCATGCCGACAAAATGTTTGTCGGTGGCCGGAAACCCGCCTAGCCCCATCAGTGTGTTGGTGCAGGGGAAGCCCAGCATTCGTACCAACTCGGTCAATTGCATGGCTGCATCACTCAGGATCACGCCGCCACCGGCGTAGATCATCGGGCGTTTCGCATCCAGTATCAGTTGCGCCGCTTTCTTGATCTGCCCGGAGTGTCCCTTGGTGACCGGATGGTAAGAGCGCATGGTAACGCTCTCAGGGTAGGAAAACACTGTTTTCTGCTGGCTTACGTCCTTGGGAATGTCCACCAGCACCGGTCCGGGACGCCCAGTCGAGGCGATGTAGAATGCTTTCTTGATGGTAGTGGCCAGTTCGGTGATATCTTTAACCAGGAAGTTGTGCTTGACGCAGGGGCGTGTGATGCCGACTGTGTCTACTTCCTGAAACGCATCCAGACCGATGGCATAAGTTGGCACCTGCCCGCTGATAATGACTAGTGGGATCGAATCCATATAGGCGGTAGCAATTCCGGTGACGGCATTGGTTACACCGGGGCCAGATGTCACCAGGGCGACCCCTACCTTGTTGCTGGAACGAGCATAGCCGTCCGCTGCATGCACTGCCGCTTGTTCATGCCGCACCAGAACGTGCTTGACCTTGTCCTGCTTGAACAATTCGTCATAAATGAAGAGCACGGCCCCACCGGGGTAGCCAAAAATATAATCCACCCCTTCTTCCTGCAAGCAGCGTATCGTGATCTCAGCGCCTGTTAATTCCGTATTCATACCTTCAGATAATCCCTATGTCGTGCATCAATAAATGATACGCGGAACGAAGAACAGTAACGGTTAGTCGATCTTTGGTCAACCCCTTGCTAGCGGATTAAGTTCGGGTTTTCTGTAAATTGTTTTAAAAAGTGGGCAGATTCGATCTTGCGCGGCAACATAGCACATCAGTATCGAGATTTGATGAGCTGCTGAAAGATATTTTCGGTTCGAGTCGTTTACGTGGGCTAATACTGCCAGTCTCGATCTCAAATGAAGAGGCGCTGTTTTTATAGGGTCTTTGTTATTTCAGATCAAGTTGACGCACCACTTGTTTTGGAAATACCCCGAGCTGCGAAATAAATTCGGCGGGTTACTTGAGAATTCACCCCATTAAAGGGTAGAATGTCGGCCTTTCGCATCAGGCATTTATTGGAGAATACACATGCCAGTCACAACCGATCAGAAAGCGCAGGTAGTGCGCAATTATCAAAGAGCTACTGGAGATACGGGCTCTCCTGAAGTGCAGGTGGCGCTGTTAACCACCCGCATCAATGAGTTGACCGGCCATTTCAAGGCTCATGTCAAGGATCACCACTCCCGTCGCGGCTTGTTGCGCATGGTAAATCGCCGACGCAAATTACTCGATTATCTTAAGCGCAGAAGCGCTGATAGTTATCGCACGTTGATCGAGCGCTTGGGTCTTCGGAAATAAACTGGCATCTCCTCTGACCGAGGAAACGGTAAGTAATGGTGCAGATCCTGTATTGCATGGGACAACCGGGCATGGAACCGAAGTGCTTTCATAGAAAAAAGGACAGTTAATTGAAACCGATCAAGAAAAGTATCGTCTACGGACGTCATCAGCTAACGCTGGAAACCGGTGAAATTGCAAGACAGGCACATGGTGCGGTGATGGTTACAATGGATGACACCGTGGTGCTGGTTACGGTGGTGGGTGCGAAAAATGTCAAGCAGGGGCAGGATTTTTTTCCTCTGACCGTGGACTACCAGGAAAGAACCTACGCTGCCGGCAAAATACCCGGCAGTTTTTTTAAGCGCGAAGGCCGCCCCTCCGAGAAAGAAATACTTACTTGCCGCCTGATCGACCGCCCCATTCGCCCGCTGTTTCCCGACAGTTTTTATAACGAAGTACAAATCGTTGCCACGGTTTTATCGTCCGATAATGAAGTGGATGCGGACATTCCGGCAATGATTGGCGCTTCTGCTGCGCTGGTACTTTCCGGCATCCCCTTCGGCGGCCCCATCGGCGCTGCCCGTGTTGGCTATATTGACGGCGGCTACGTACTAAATCCAACCGCTACCGAACTGAAACAAACCCAGTTGAATCTGGTAGTGGCAGGCACACAACAAGCCGTACTGATGGTTGAATCTGAAGCAACGGAATTGCCGGAAGACGTGATGCTGGGTGCCGTCATGTATGGCCACCAGCAACTGCAGGCAGTAGTCAATGCGATCAACGAACTGGCCGATGATGCTGGTGTAACCGCGTGGGATTGGGTGCCGGTGCAAAGAGATACAGCTCTGGTTGAAAGAATCGCCAAGCTGGCAGAAGCGGATCTGAGTGCCGCGTTCCAGTTGAAACAAAAACAAGCGCGATCCGAGACAATAGATAAAATCTGGCAACGGGTTTTTACCGAGGTTGGTGTCGGTGCGGAAAACGGTCCAGATGGACAAGCCGTCAAGGAAGTTTGTTTTGCGCTCGAATCGAAAATCGTACGCTCGCGGATTCTCGATGGCGAGCCGCGCATAGATGGGCGTGATACCCGCACCGTGCGCCCCATTACTATCCGCAGTGGTGTATTGCCACGCACTCATGGTTCCGCTCTGTTCACCCGTGGCGAAACCCAGGCGCTGGTGATCGCCACCTTGGGCACGGGACGTGACGAACAAAGAATTGATGCGCTGCAAGGAGATTACACAGAGCGTTTCATGCTTCACTACAACATGCCACCTTACGCTACCGGCGAAACCGGCCGGGTAGGGACACCCAAGCGCCGTGAAATCGGTCATGGGCGTCTTGCCAAGCGCGCGTTAACTGCAGTATTGCCCTCCGCCGAAGAGTTCGGTTATTCATTGCGGGTTGTGTCTGAGATCACTGAATCCAATGGCTCCAGCTCCATGGCATCGGTTTGCGGCGGGTGCTTGGCATTAATGGATGCGGGCGTACCGTTGAAGGCGCACGTGGCAGGCATTGCCATGGGATTGATCAAAGAAGGTAACCGTTTTGCAGTGCTGACCGATATCCTAGGCGACGAGGATCATTTGGGTGACATGGATTTCAAAGTTGCTGGTACCGAACGCGGTATCACCGCGTTGCAAATGGATATAAAGATTCAGGGCATCACCAAGGAAATCATGCACGCCGCGCTGGTGCAGGCCAAAGAAGGGCGCATGCACATTCTGAGGATCATGAAACAAGCATTGCCCTCAACCCGTGAGGAAATTTCCGAACATGCGCCGCGCATCATCAAAATCAAAATTAACCCCGAGAAGATTCGCGACGTTATTGGCAAGGGTGGTGCAGTGATTCGTGCACTGACCGAGGAAACCGGCACTACCATTGACATTACCGACGACGGCACTGTCATGATAGCTTGTATTAGTGCCGAGGGCGGTGAGTTGGCAAGGAAGCGTATCGAAGATATTACTGCCGAAGTAGAAGTGGGCAGAATATACGACGGCACTGTATTGAAACTTCTGGATTTTGGCGCAATTGTCAGTGTCCTGCCGGGTAAGGATGGTTTGTTGCACATCTCTCAGATTGCCAATGAGCGCGTCAACAATGTCGCCGATCACCTCAAGGAAGGTCAGGCGGTGCGGGTCAAAGTACTGGAAGCTGACGAAAAGGGACGGTTACGTCTCAGTATGAAAGCAGTTGCTATCGAAGTCACCGGCAATGATGCTGCTTCGTAGCGAGTAGCTGCCATTTGAGCATGTTTTTGTAAAAAAGCCCCGTGTCGCAAGATGCGGGGCTTTTTGTTTTGCAAGGCAGGCGCGGCTCATCTATGGGAGATGAGCAGCCAGCTTTATTTGGCTTTTATTTGGCTATTTGCTTCTCTCTTATTTCGTCGAGAGTCTTGCAGTCTATGCAAAGGGTGGCGGTGGGACGAGCTTCCAGGCGTTTCAGTCCGATTTCAATACCGCAGCTATCACAGTAACCGTAATCCCCTGTTTCTATTTTGGCGATGGTCTCATCAATTTTTTTGATGAGCTTACGTTCGCGATCGCGATTACGCAGTTCCAGCGCCATATCGGACTCCTGGCTGGCGCGGTCATTGGGGTCGGCGAAAATCGTAGCCTCATCCTGCATGGTGTGGACGGTGCGGTCTATATCTTGTCCCAGCTCAATTTTCATGCCTTCCAGTATCTTGCGAAAATGCATAAGCTGCTTAGAACTCATGTAGCTCTCCCCCTTTTTCGGTTTGTAAGGAGCAGCTTGTTTACGTAGTAGTTCTTGCGGCATCTTGGGATCCTTTTTAATTTCTGCTAGTGCGTGGAGACGCTTTAATATCAGAAAAGACATTGTACAGCAAGTAGGAGTCTCTTTAAACGACACATGCGCCTGTTCGCGGAAGATTAGAATCGCCTGGATTCGCAGTAGGTTATGTCTTCTAGAATGTTTCTCCGCAAGATTGGAAAAGGTAGTTTGCTTTACTTCCAAAACGTCCAATCAATCCCATCAAGGGGGCGATATTCCTGAACGCGCCGCTTCCTATTCCCGCTTAATTTGTTATACAATCCGATTACTTGGATGTTCCATGAATTGGCACGCGCCCTCGCTCCCTTTGGTTGATATAAAGGCTTTGTCCAGTCGGGCGTATGAGTTACGTTCCCCCTTCTCGAAGCTCTCCTGTTAATCGGGACTCTGCGCGAATCAACGCGCGGTTCCATGGGATATCCGGCAAGTAATTTGTCCAGGCAAGACGGCCAGGCATACGATTAATTCGGTATCAAAATATGGAGAGGTTATGAATAAAGTGTCTGGATGGGCTGGGCGGTTGAGTTGGACCGTACTGATAATGCTGGTAACGCTGCCAGCCCATGCGCAACTAATGCTTGCCCATGAAGGTCATCATGCGGGAGACTGTGTCATTAAGGGAGGAGCTTTCTCTGTGAATTTTAGTGCATACGAGAAACCAAAGGGGGATATCCCTCCGATGCACGCATTCTGCCAGCAGATACCAGCTGCTGGGATAATACTTATGTCGGTGGATTTGAATGACCCCGAATCTCGCAAGATACCGCTCGCTGTGCGCGTGGTGATGGAAGGGCATGGTCCGGATGGGCATGAAATACTGTCCCTGCCACCCAAGGTATATCCATCCGGGAGTATTTCACTCGGAGAGGTGAACATGGCAGACCTTGGCCAATATGTCGTGCTGCTGGAGACAGAGGAGGCTGGTGCGATGAAGGCGGTGGTCCGCATCCCGTTAACAGTAGGAGGAGGGGGCGGGCACGGCAGCCATGGTTCCGGCCCTGGGGTAATGGAGATTGCGCTGTTGCTGGGTGCGGCTGGTGTCGGGGTTTTCTTCTGGTTACGCCGCCGCAAGACAAGTGCGGCAGCGTAGGACTCAAAGGTTCCAAAGTTAGTCATCCCTGAGACCCAGTTTTCAAGCAACGGCCATCGATTGTCGATGGCCGTTTGCATTTTATGGCGGCAACAAACGAGATAACGGTTGTCAGATTCTGGTCATCCAGGCCTTACAGATGTCCATGTAACGGAGAGCGGAATCTGATTTACACGGCTACGTTTTGCAGGGTACCAGTATTTGACAGACAGAATTTCTGCAAGCGCCACTTCGCCCGGATCCCGCTAGGAATAAATAAAGACGCTTTCTTTATATTCCACCCAGGAACAACCGTTTAACCGGCCACTTTCTATTGGGCCGAATCATTATGCCATGCTTTGTCGGCGCGCTCAGATGATATAACTTAAAACTTAATTATATTTTTCAGTTTGTTATATAGTAATTCTACTTCTTTCGCATTTCTACGCTCTTTCTTTCTGCAGCAATGGATTATGTTTCGGACAAGAGCAAGTTATACAGCATAACCCTATTGTATTTATGGCCACCGAGGTTCACACTCTGCGCTGGGGTAGGTCGAACGATTACCGAGAATGGGGGAGAAGCAAATGAAAAAAGGCCTCTGCTTGACGCTAGCTGGTGTAGCGAATCTGTTTCTGCTGTGTTTCAGTGCGTGGGCGAGTGAAGGTGGGGCTGTTTCCGAACTCAGTGAAGCGCGACAAGTAGCCCAGTACAACTATGTTATCCATATCCTGGCGATGTTGCTGGTGGGCTTCGGTTTTCTCATGGTGTTCGTCCGAAGATACGGATTCGGCGCCACGACTGGCACCTATCTAGTGGTCGCGGTAGGCCTCCCTCTCTATATATTGTTGCGTGCGAACGGGATAATGGGTCACGAAATTTCCCCGAATACAGTCGAAGCCTTGATGTTCGCCGAATTCGCAGTGGCCTCTGCATTGATTGCCATGGGTGCTGTGCTCGGACGCCTGCGGGTTTTTCAATACGCGCTACTGGCACTTTTCCTGATTCCGGCATATTTGCTGAATGAGTATCTGGTGCTGGATGGTGCGTTAGGTTTCACGAAAGGATTCCAGGATACTGCCGGGTCGGTCATCATCCATGCTTTTGGCGCTTATTTTGGCCTAGGCCTATCCATCGCCCTGACCACTGAGTTGCAGCGTAGTCAGCCGATAGAATCGGATGCCACTTCCGATCGTTTTGCGATGCTCGGCTCAATGGTATTGTGGCTCTTCTGGCCCAGCTTCGCCACGGCTATCGTTCCTTTTGAAGAAATGCCGCAGACCGTGGTCAACACCGTGCTCGCGCTGTGCGGAGCCACAATCAGCACCTATTTCCTGAGTTCATATTTTCATAAAGGCAAAACGTCAATGGTTGACATGGCAAATGCGGCTCTTGCTGGCGGTGTTGCCATCGGATCAACATGCAATATCGTGTCACCGGCAGGTGCTTTTGGGATCGGCCTGCTGGCTGGGGCAGTCTGTGTCATCGGCTATGTATTTATTCAACCAGCATTGGAAGTACGCTTCAAAATCGTTGATACTTGCGGAGTCCATAATCTGCACGGAATGCCGGGGATTTTAGGCGCATTGATCGCTATCATGGTAGTGCCAGGCATAGCAGGGGTCCAATTCATTGGCATCGTTGTCAGCGTGACGCTGGCCCTAGGGTGCGGCCTCCTTGCCGGCAAGCTAATCAAGGCCACGGGTACGACACAGCTAGCTTATGAGGACAGCGAGGAATTCACTCACGTCGCTCCCCCGGAAACTGAAACTAAAGCGCATACCTGAACTTAAGGAGCCTCTGCACGAGTTTCCTGCGGGCGCGGTTACGCGCCTGTGGCGGCCGCTCTCAAGATATGCCCCGGCATGAACAATGGAAGGCGGGCGATGAGCGGAAGCAGGTAGATTCTTGCTTGCGACTGA
The DNA here is from genome assembly GCA_030646695.1 of Nitrosomonadaceae bacterium. GTDB lineage: Bacteria > Pseudomonadota > Gammaproteobacteria > Burkholderiales > Nitrosomonadaceae > VFJL01. The sequence goes on along the minus strand of JAUSLF010000005.1, from coordinate 10,810 downwards.
CACATCGATGAGTCGCTACATCAAAATCACATCATACTGTTCCTGCGTATAAGCCACTTCCACTTGCAGACTAATGGGCTTGGCAATGAAGTCGCCCAGTTGCGCCAAGCTTTGGGACTCTTCGTCGAGGAACAGATCAATTACTTGTTGCGAGGCAAGAATACGAAATTCGCGGGCATCGAATTGACGGGATTCACGCAGCAATTCACGCAGGATTTCATAACACATCGTTTGCGCAGTTCTGACCTCGCCGCGCCCCTGGCAGGTGGGACAGGGTTCGCACAGGATGTGAGCAAGGCTCTCTCGGGTACGCTTGCGCGTCATTTCCACCAGTCCCAACGCAGTAAACCTACTTACAGTCATGCGCGTTCGGTCTTTGATTAATGTTTTTTTGAATTCAGTGAGTACGGCATCCCTGTGCCCCTCATTTTCCATGTCGATAAAGTCGATAATGATGATGCCGCCCAAATTTCTCAGGCGCAACTGGCGAGCGATTACTTGTGCTGCTTCCAGGTTGGTTTTGAAAATAGTATCGTCGAAGCTGCGTATGCCAATGAATCCGCCGGTATTGACATCCACGGTGGTGAGCGCTTCGGTCTGGTCAATGATGAGGTAGCCACCGGATTTTAAATTTACTCGTCTGGCCAAGGACTTTTCGATTTCATCTTCCACCCCATACAGATCAAACAATGGCCGCTCTCCGGCATAATGATTTACCCGCTCCGCCACATTGACCATATAGTCTTGGGCAAAAGCGATCATCTTCTGAAAGGTCTCACGTGAGTCCACCAGAATGCGCGCCGTGTCATCGTCTACGAAGTCGCGCAGCACGCGGTGGCTGAGAGTCAGGTCCTGATAGAGCAGCGTGGGGGTGGTGACGATGGATCTCTCCTGGATATTGCGCCACAGCTTATGTAAATACTCTATATCCGTACGCAAATCATGTTCGCTGGCAGCTTCCGCCATGGTGCGAATGATGTATCCGCCCTTTCTGTCAGGGGGTAACAATTGTTGCAGTTTCTCCCGCAGCAACTCGCGCCCCGCCTCATTTTCAATACGTTGGGAGACTCCGATATTAGATTCCTGTGGAAGATAAACCAGCAGTCGTCCGGCAATGCTGATCTGGGTGGACAGCCGCGCGCCCTTGGTGCCGATGGAGTCTTTAATGACCTGGACCAGGATACTTTCGCCGTCGTGTAGCAGCCTTTCGATAGGTTTGTCGGCATCCCCGCTCTGGCGCACTCCCCAAATATCAGCGACGTGCAGGAATGCGGCACGATCAAGACCAATGTCTATGAAAGCCGATTGCATTCCAGGGAGTACCCGACTGACGCGGCCACTGTAGATATTGCCGACAATCCCACAGTTGCTGGTGCGTTCGATATACAGTTCCTGCGCCACACCTTGTTTCATTACCGCGGCGCGGGTTTCTTGCGGGGTAATATTGACAAGAATTTCGCTGCTCATAAATAAAGACCCGCTGTGGTTTTCTGTTGATTCAGTGCAACACTTCCACGCCGAATTCTTCCAGCAGTCGTGCTGTTTCGAATAGCGGCAGCCCCATTACGCCGCTATAACTGCCGGAAATCTTCGCTATGAAAACTGCCGCCACCCCTTGAATTGCGTAGGCGCCTGCTTTGTCATGTGCTTCATTAACGGCGATATACGCACGGATTTCGCACTTGCTGATATTACGAAACTGCACCGAGGTGGTGGAGAGGTGCACTTGTACTCTATCCAGTTCAGTCATGGCTACCGCGGTCAGCACCTCATGAGTCTGGCCGGAAAGTGCGGCCAACATTTCTTCTGCATGTGCAGAGTTCTCGGGTTTGCCAAAAATTTGTCCTTTCAACGATACGACTGTGTCTGCTGCAAGTACCGGCAGGAGCGGAACTCTGCGCTGTATTAGCTGTATCCATCCTGCTTCAGCTTTTGCCTTGGCGATACGGCAGGCGTAGTCTGTCGGCGATTCATCTGGCAGCGGCGTTTCATCTATACCCATTCCGTGGAGTGGAGTTTCGCGCAGCAACAGCAATTCGAAATTTACCCCAATCTGTTTCAGCAATTCTCGTCGGCGAAGACTGCGGGATGCCAGGTATACGCGGTTCTTTAGTTGGACCATGATGCAGGCACCCCCTCTATACGTTCATCACGCAAATTTCATGAAACACCCATGTCGAAATTCTGGATTTGTCGAGCACTCGTGTGAAGAATATCTAGAGAGCTACATTCACGTGACGGGATGCTCATCTCACACGCTTGGTAGTTTGGACACAGTTATTTCCGATGGTAAGGGTGTCGTTTGATGAGTGACACCGCGCGGTACAACTGTTCTGCCAGCAGTACCCGCGCTAAACCATGCGGCAGCGTCATGGCAGACAACGCCAGAACCTCATCTGCCGAATTCTTGATGCTGGCGTCAAGCCCATCCGCGCCACCGATAATGAACGCGGTATCGCCGCCATTTCTCATCCATCCGCTGATGGACTCAGCCAGTTTGACCGTAGTCCACTGCCGGCCTCTTTCATCCATCGCCACGGTACGGCATCTTAGGGGTAGTGCCGCCAGAATGCGAGCGCCCTCGGCAGTCAGCAGCTGTTCTACTTTTCTGCCTGCGCCGCGTTTTTCCGGCTTGATCTCCAGTAACTCAATGCTTGCTTCATGTGGCATGCGCTTGGCGTATTCGACAAAACCGGTTTCTACCCACCCCGGCATTTTGTTGCCGACCGCCACGATGAGGAATTTCATGGTTAAGATCACTCAGGCTGCTTGGATCTGGTTCTTTTGGCGGCAGCAGCCGGTTTAAGCGGGGCTTTGCGTGGTCTAGTAGTGGCCTTGGTCTTGCTTGCGCCGACAGTAATCTTTTTCACCTTCGCCGCTACTGCTCCCGCCCATAATTCTTCCAGATTATAATGGATACGCACATTGGTTTGCATGATGTGTACCAGCACATCACCCAGATCCACCAGCACCCACTCGCCAGTTTCCCCACCTTCTATGCCGTATACCGCACCACCGCCGGCCCTGACCTTTTCCTGCACGTTGTTTGCCAATGCCCTGGTTTGACGGGTGGAATCCGCGCTGGCAATAATCATGCGATCAAACAAAGTAGTGACGCCGACCACTTCCAGCACCGTGATATCGTGTGCTTTGATTTCTTCCAGTGCAGTAATAACTATGTTTACCAGCTTATCAAGTTTCATTCTTTTCCTGAATACAAGTGATTCATTTCAATATAATCGAGAACTGCGTCGGGAAGCAAATAGCGCACGCTACTCTTGGCGCTAATGCGTGTGCGAATGGCTGTTGCGGAAATATCCAGCGGGGTCGTCGGCGCGACATAAATCAATCCGCTGGACGCGCATTCGAGACCGCTTGCGCTGGATACCCAGCGTTGTGTGCATTCTTCTTTTAATTCCTGTGGCAAGACGTCATGATCCGTTGCCAGCACATGACCAGGACGGGCAGCAATGATGATATGGCATAGCCTGAATAGTTCACGCCAGCTATGCCATTCGGCAAGTTTCATGAAAGCGTCTGCACCCATGACGAAGCATAGAGTGATATTTTCTCCCATTTCCTGCCGGAGTTCGCGCAGCGACTCTACGCTGTAACTCGTTCCAGGACGATGAGTCTCGCGTTCGTCCAGAACAAATCTGGGGTTGTTCCGGATTGCTGCCTGCACCATCGCTGCACGGTGTTGCGGCGATGCGATGGGAGCGTAGCGCAAACGCGGCATCCCGGCAGGGGTAAAGCGCATCTCGCGCAGGCCGATCGTCTCGACGACTTCCTCAGCTATGCGCAAGTGACCGTAATGGATGGGATCGAAGGTGCCGCCGAAAATGCCGATGAAAGAAGATTCGGACTTAGACATTGTCTATTGGAACGTGGGAACACGCTGATACGCAGAAAATTTCCGACAATCTTCCCGTTTTCGCATCGTTGCGATGAGATATGTTTCTCACAACAACACCCGATGTGTATCGGCCAACACCGCGGCCAGGTATGTGGTGAAGCGTGCAGCGGATGCGCCATCGATTACGCGGTGATCATAGGATAGGGATAGCGGCAGCATCAGACGCGGAATAAATTGACCCTCGCGATAAACTGGTTTCATGCTGGCGCGGGAAATACCCAGAATGGCAACTTCCGGTGCATTAATGATGGGGGTAAAGGCTGTGCCGCCGATACTACCCAGGCTGGAAATGGTAAAGCTTGCGCCCTGCATTTCAGCAGGTTTCAGTCTGCCGTCGCGGGCGAGGGCAGAGAGATAGCCCAATTCTCCGGCAATGGTAACCACGCTTTTCTGGTCCACGTCACGGATTACCGGCACCATCAAGCCATGAGGTGTATCTGCAGCAAAGCCAAGGTGGTAGTAGTTCTTGATCACCAGATTCATTTCATCACCGCTACTGTCGAGCGAAGCGTTGAATTCCGGAAATTTTTTCAGTGCTGCTATCGCTGCCTGCATCAAGAAGGCCAGCAGCGTGATCTTGACCCCGTCTTTTTTCGTGGCTTCATTGGACTGCTTGCGCAGAGTTTCCAAGTCGGTGATATCGGCCTCGTCGAACTGGGTGACATGCGGAATCATCACCCAGTTGCGGTGCAAATTCGCACCCGCCATTCTTTGGATACGCGACAATAGCTTCAATTCCACCGGACCGAATTTGGCGAAATTCACTTGCGGCCATGGCAGCAGATTGAGCTCCATGCCGCTGCCACGCGGCTTTGCTAATTCAGTCTTGATATAAGACCGGACATCTTCCTTGAGTATGCGTTGTTTTGGCCCGCTGCCTTTGACTAAGCCAAGATTCACACCCAATTCACGCGCGAAGCGCCGTACTGAGGGGCCGGCATGCGCCTTAGCGAAAGTGGTTTCATCCATCAGCGCGGGGGGGGGTGAGAGCTGGCGCGGCAGTTGCGAAGTGCGAACCGGGGTTGATTCGGGAGCAGTCACCACAGAAGCGGGAGCGACAGCAGCAGGTATGCGGGGAGCTACGGTTGCATTACTTGCGGCAGAGATTTCCATTGTCAGAATGAGCGAACCCTCGGAAACCTTGTCGCCCACCTTGACCCCCACTTCTTTGATTACTCCGTCAAAAGGAGAAGGTACTTCTATCGTTGCCTTGTCCGATTCAAGGGAAATCAGCGGGTCTTCCATCTTGACCGTGTCGCCGGGTTTCACCAGCACCTCGATCACGGGAACATCTTTGAAGTCACCGATGTCGGGGACCGATACCTGTTTAGTCTCTGCCACGCTTTTTCCTTCACTCATGTTCAACGCAGGGGTAGTGTGCGCAATCCACTGGTTTCACAGCTTGCGCCACGGGCAAGTTACAGCTCACAGCCCGCATTCCTTGCTCTTTATACCTTCACCGGATTCGGTTTGTCTGGATCGATGCCAAATTTTTTGATCGTCTGCGCTACTTTTTCCACTGATATTCTGCCTTCTTCGGCGAGTGCTTGGAGTGCGGCGACGGTGACATAATGGCGATCCACCTCGAAGAATTGACGCAGTTTTTCGCGTGTGTCGGAACGCCCAAAACCATCGGTACCCAATACTTTGTAACGCCCCGGTACAAATTCGCGTATTTGGTCGGCAAATATTTTCATATAGTCGGTTGCTGCCACCACAGGTCCTGCGCAGTCTTTGAGGCAGGTTGCCACATAGGATAATCTTGCCGGTTCGGCGGGGTGCAGCATGTTCCAGCGTGTCACGTCCAATGCCTCACGCCGCAATTCATTAAAGCTGGTGACGCTCCAAATATCAGCGGCAACACCAAATTCTTGCTCCAGTATTTCCGCTGCTGCGATTACTTCGCGCAGGATGGTGCCGGAACCGAGCAACTGTACTCGCAGCGCCGAACTTCCCACGCTTGCCTTGTTACCTTCGCGGAATAGATACATGCCCTGCAATATGCCTTGCTCCGCATTTTTGGGCATTTCTGGATGCGGGTAATTTTCGTTCATTACGGTGATGTAATAATATACATCTTCCTGTTCCTGACACATGCGACGTAGACCATCCTGGATAATGACCGCAAGCTCGTAAGCGAACGTAGGATCATAGGATATGCAGTTGGGAATAGTAGAGGCCGCCAGGTGGCTGTGACCGTCTTCATGCTGCAAACCCTCGCCGTTTAGAGTGGTGCGTCCAGCGGTGCCACCCAGTAGAAAGCCGCGGCAACGCATGTCGCCTGCCGCCCAGGCAAGATCACCGATACGCTGGAACCCGAACATGGAGTAGAAAATAAAGAAGGGGATCATTTGCACGTCGTGGGTGCTATAAGCAGTTGCCGCCGCCATCCATGATGACATTGCCCCTGCTTCGTTGATGCCTTCTTGCAGGATCTGGCCGTTCTTGTCTTCCTTGTAGTACATCAACTGATCGGCATCCTGCGGCGTGTAGAGCTGTCCTACTGAAGACCAGATGCCAAGCTGCCGGAACATTCCTTCCATGCCGAAAGTGCGCGACTCGTCTGCAACAATCGGCACCACACGCTTCCCAATGTTCTTGTCTTTTACCAGAATGTTGAGTATGCGCACGAATGCCATGGTAGTGGAAGATTCGCGCCCTTCACCGCCGGCCTTGAGCAACACTTCAAACGCTGACAGCGGGGGGATTTGCAGCGGCTCTGCCTTGCGCTGACGGCGGTGGAGGAAGCCCCCCAGCGCCTTGCGCTGTGCCCGCATGTAAGTGAGTTCGGGCGAGTCTTGATCGAACATGAGATACGGTATTTCATCGATCTTGTCATCCGCAACCGGCAAGCCAAAGCGGTCGCGGAACGCCTTCAGCGAAGTGGTCCCCATTTTTTTCTGCTGATGCGTGATGTTCTGCGCCTCGCCTGCTTCGCCCATACCGTAGCCTTTAATGGTTTTGGCAAGTATCACGGTGGGTTGACCCATATGTTTTGCCGCCGCGGCGTAGGCAGCATAGACTTTATGCGGATCATGACCGCCACGATTCAGACGCCAGATGTCGTCGTCAGACATACTGGCGACCATTTCCAGCAATTCCGGATATTTGCCGAAAAAGTGCTTGCGTACATAAGCGCCGTCTCTGGACTTAAAGGTCTGGTATTCACCGTCAACACATTCCATCATGCGCTGCTGCAGCAAGCCCTTGGTATCCCGAGCCAGCAAGGGATCCCAGTAGGAGCCCCAGATCACCTTGACGACATTCCAGCCAGCGCCGCGGAAATCACCTTCCAGTTCCTGGATGATCTTGCCGTTGCCGCGCACCGGCCCGTCGAGGCGCTGAAGATTGCAGTTGATGACGAAAATCAGATTGTCCAGATTTTCACGTGAAGCCAGCGAAATCGCACCCAGCGATTCCGGTTCATCCATTTCGCCATCGCCCATGAAGGCCCAGACTTTGCGTCCCTGGGTCTTGATCAAGCCGCGGCTGTCCAGATATTTCATGAAGCGTGCCTGGTAGATCGCCATTAACGGACCCAATCCCATCGATACCGTCGGGAATTGCCAGAAGTCAGGCATTAACCACGGATGCGGATAGGAGGACAAGCCTTTGCCCCCCACTTCCTGGCGAAAATTATCGAGTTGTTCCTGCGTCAGTTCTCCTAACAGGAAAGCATAGGCATAAAGGCCAGGCGAGGAATGACCTTGTGCGAATACCAGATCTCCACCGTGATTCGGGCTGGCAGCGTGCCAGAAATGGTTATAGCCGACATCGTAGAGTGTCGCAGCAGACGCAAAACTGGCAATATGACCGCCGACATTGGTATTTTTATTGGTGCGCAACACCATTGCCATGGAGTTCCAGCGCACGTAAGAGCGGATACGGTGCTCCAGTTCATAATTGCCGGGTGAGCGCTCTTCCTTGCCGGGTGGTATGGTATTGATGTAAGCGGTAGTGGCGCTATAAGGGAGATAAGCCCCGGAGCGGCGGGCTTTTTCCACTAGTCTTTCCAGCAGGTAATGTGCCCGCTCCGTCCCCTCGTGCATCAGCACGGATTCCAGTGCCTCCAGCCATTCCTGTGTTTCTTGCGGGTCGATGTCGGGTAGGGGTTCCATGTTTTGTCTCGAAGTTGTTTACCCAGGTTAGTTTGCGGCTAAACCCTTGCTTGAGTACGCTCTGCAGCCGCGATGGTATTGCACAGCAGCATGGTGATGGTCATCGGCCCCACTCCGCCCGGTACCGGCGTGAGGTAGCCCGCTTTCTCCTTGACCGATTCGAAATCCACGTCGCCCGTGAGTTTGCCGTCAGGCATGCGGTTGATGCCCACGTCTATCACGGTTGCACCGGGTTTCACCATGTCGGCAGTAATCATGCGCGGTTTGCCGGTAGCCACCACCAGGATATCGGCGCGGCGTGTGTGTTCGGCCAGATTATGCGTCTTCGAGGTACAGATGGTAATGGTGGCTCCCTTTTCCAGCAGCATCAGCGCCATTGGTTTGCCGACAATATTGCTGCGCCCTACCACTACCGCATGCCGTCCCTCGATCGCAATACCGCTTTTTTCCAGCATTTTCATCACGCCAAAGGGCGTGCAAGGCGGGAATACGGTGTTGCCGGTGACCAGCGCGCCAACATTGTAGAGATGAAAACCGTCCACGTCTTTTTCCACTGTGATGGCTTCAATTACCTTGCGGCTTTCAAAATGATTCGGCAACGGTAACTGCACCAGAATGCCGTGGATTCTGGGGGCCCGATTCAGCTCCTGAATGCGCTGTATCACCTCATCCTGGCTCGCACTTTCCGGGAAGTCGTGAATTTCCGAATAGATACCAGTCTCATCGCAAGCTTTGGCCTTGCTGCGCACATATATGCTGGAAGCCGGATTACTGCCGACAATGATCACTGCCAGTCCCGGTTGCACGCCTTGTTCTATCAGGCGTTCTGCGCGAGTCTTCCATTCTGCGCGTACTTCCCGGGCAAGCGCATTGCCGTCTATGATTTTGGCGCTCATTGTTTGTTCGAATCGGCCATATCGTTGCGTGTTTATGCGGGTAACCCCGCCTCTCCGGTGTTGCCCGTGGCTATGGCGAAATTGACGGATGGGCTTTCTTGATCTTCTTCCGATAAATCAATATGCCAATCAAGAATGTTGGGATGACGATCAGCGCAGCCGCAACGACCCCCGTTGCCAGTATTGCAATCGCGCTGCTGTCCGGTATGAAGATTGTAACAAACCAGATTGCGACAAAGGCTGCCGCCCCACCACCGATGAACATGATTTTTTTACCGCGGTCATAGAGCCGCCAGAGTGCACCGGAAACTCGCATCTCATCGAGATATTCATCAAAGACTGTGGTCAGACCGGCATCACCGGGTGCAGCCTGATAACCAACAGCGATGGCGAGTGTATCGCTACCGTCTTCTAGCTGGGACATGCCGCGCAGGAATGTAATCCGTCGCTCAGCTTCCTTTTTGCTCATGCCGCGATTGACCAGCATCGAGCATAACGCTGTAAAAGCGTGATCACGGGCATCCATCGATAAATCGAGGCTTTTTCCATGGCGCCACATAACGCCTACCAGGTAGAGATGAATCGTCATCTGCTTGAACTCTGGCGCAAAATCGTACCCCTTGTCTTTAATGAGCAGTAGCTGAGAGGCCAGTATCCCCTCACCATGTTGAGTACAAGCCTCGAGCGTCGATGTTGCCGGGTCTATTTTCGTGTCATTCATTGCTGTAGTTATGGGCCATATCCGGCCTGACTTTGAATTTGTAAAAGAAGCCATTATATACTGGCACACGACTTGTTGAAGAAGGATGAATCATTCTGATTTAGCAGATGATGGCTGCGCCGCTGCCACGGTGAAACAATTTTCGCGGCAATAACAGGATCGAGAGTATGAATTTTCCAGGCCATGTAAAAATAGTTGAAGTGGGTCCGCGTGATGGTTTGCAGAATGAGGCCGTCAATGTGCCTACTGCAGTTAAGATAGAACTGATTGAGCGGCTGGCGCAGGCAGGGCTATCCGTGGTGGAAGCCGCCGCATTTGTGTCACCCAAGTGGGTGCCGCAAATGGCGGACCATGTAGGGGTCATGACGGGCATACACAAGCAGCCCGGCGTAAGCTATACCGTGCTGGTTCCCAACATGAAAGGTTTCGCTGCGGCCTTGGCCACAGGGGTCAGGGAAATCGCAGTGTTTTCCAGCGCCAGCGAAACATTTTCCAGCAAAAACACCAACTGCTCCATCACCGAGGGGCTGGCATGTTTTGACGCAGTATGTGTGGCAGCGCAGACAAATGGTGTGTGTGTGCGCGGCTATATTTCCTGTGTCCTTGATTGTCCGTATGAAGGCGAAGTACAACCGGGCAGAGTGGCGGACATCGCGGCAGAATTGCTGAATAAATAAGGTAATCCCCCGGCTATGCCGGGGGACTCACTAGGTTTGACCGAGCGCTACGGTCAGCCTGATTCTTCTGACTTGATCAAAAGTTAGGAGAATCAAATGAAAGAGTACCAGAGTCTTTATCATACGAAATGGGATTGCAAATATCATGTGGTATTTATACCGAAGAGGCGCAAGAAAATGATATTTGGAGCGATCCGCAAGCATCTTGGCGAGACATTGCGCGAGTTGGCGGAACAAAAGGAATGTCAGATTGTGGAAGGGCATTTGATGATGGATCACGTGCATATCTGCATCAGCATTCCGCCGAAACACTCGGTATCGTATGTGATTGGCTATATCAAAGGGAAGAGTGCGATATCGATAGCGAGAAGATTTTCCGGGAAGACCAAGAATTTCACAGGTGAGAATTTCTGGGCGAGAGGTTACTTTGTGACCACGATTGGACTCGATGAGGAGATGGTTAGGGCTTACGTCAGGAATCA
>JAUSLF010000001.1 GCA_030646695.1 Nitrosomonadaceae bacterium | reverse complement strand
TAGAAGGCAATCTCGTCTTCGTTCAGACCAAGGTCTTTGCCGCGTTTGGTGGCAGCATCCATTTCCTTGGCTAGTTTGATGAGCTCCTCAATCACCTCTTGCGTGGCGATGGCGCGATTGTGATAAGCGTTGAGCGTGCTCTTCAGCATCTCGCTGAACTGGCGGCTCTGCACCAGGTTGCGCACCGAGCGCAATTTGATTTCGTCCTTGAGCAACTTCGCCAACAACTCAGCGGCGACGTTCTTGTGTTTCAACCCGCGCACCTCAGCAAGGAACTGGTCAGAGAGAATGCTGATGTCCGGTCTCTTTAATCCGGCAGCGGTGAAAACATCGATGATGCCTTCGTCGGCCATGATCGCCTTGGAAACGAGCTGGCGGATTGCGGCGTCGATCTCTTCCGGTGGGCGTTGCGTGCCGGAGGTCTTCGTAAGCTGTGCCTTGATCGCCTGGAAGAAGGCAATATCGTCGCGCAACTCGATGGCTTCATCCGTTGCTGCGCACAGCGCAAAAGCGCGGGAGAGGTCAGTCACCACCTGCATGAAACGTTGCCTGCCGTCTTCCTGTTGCAACACGTGCTCCCATCCAGCGGGAATCAGGCCTAGGCGCTCAGCGGACGTGCCATTCATCCACTTGTCCCAGTTGAAGCCGTGCATGATGGCGCAAGCGACCTCGTGTTTTTCCTGCATCACGGCGATGGCTTGCGCGGTATCGATGCTCGGGCTGCCTTGGCCACCGCTCTCGGTGTAGGTGGCGAGCGCGTGTTTCAACTGATCGGCAAGGCCGAGGTAATCCACCACCAAGCCGCCGGGCTTGTCGCGGAACACGCGGTTCACGCGCGCAATGGCCTGCATCAGGCCGTGGCTGCGCATCGGCTTGTCGGCATACATTGTGTGCAAGCACGGCGCGTCGAAGCCGGTCAGCCACATATCGCGCACGATCACGATGCGGAACGGGTCTTTGCTGTCCTTGAAGCGGTTGGCGAGTTCGCGTCTACGTTGCTTGTTGCGGATATGCTGCTGCCAGTCGGGACCGTCGTCGGCACTGCCGGTCATCACGATTTTCACCACACACGCCTGTTTTTTCTCGGCCTCGATATCGTCGTCCTTGGCACTGACCCAGTCAGGACGTAGCTTGATAATGGCGTTGTAGAGGTCTACGCAAATGCGGCGGCTCATGCACACGACCATTGCTTTGCCGTCCATCGCTTCCAGGCGACGCTCGTAGTGCTGCACCAGGTCTGCGGCGATGAGCGCGACACGTTTGGGGTCGCCAACCAGCGCTTCCAGTGCGGCCCACTTCGATTTCAGTTTCTGTTTCTTGTCTTCTTCTTCACCCTCCGTGATCTCGTCGAACTCCTCGTCGATCTTTGGCAGTGCGGCCTGATTCAGCGCCAGCTTGGCGATGCGGCTTTCATAGTAGATCGGCACCGTCACCTTGTCCGCCACGGCGCGCTGAATGTCGTAGATACTGATGTAATCGCCAAAAATCGCCCGCGTGTTGGCATCATTTTTCTCGATGGGTGTGCCGGTGAAGCCGATGAACGACGCATTCGGTAGCGCATCGCGCAAGTTGCGCGCAAGGCCGTCAATCAGGTCGTATTGGCTGCGGTGCGCTTCGTCGGCAATGACCACGATGTTTTTGCGCGATGATAGCGCCGTCATCTTCTCGCCCTTCTCCGGCATGAATTTTTGTATCGTGGTGAAGACCACGCCGCCGCTGGCCACTTGCAGCAGTTCGCGCAACCGCTCGCGACTATCGGCCTGCACCGGCATCTGGCGCAGCAGTTCGTGGCAGCGCTGAAACTGGCCGAAGAGCTGATCGTCCAGATCGTTGCGGTCGGTGAGCAAGACCAGCGTCGGATTTTGCATCGCCGGATGCCGCACGATGCGCGCGGCATAGAACAACATGGAAAAACTTTTACCCGAACCCTGCGTGTGCCACACCACCCCTGCGCGGCGGTCGCCTAGTTTGCCGCCATGCATCCTACCCGCCCAGTAGGTACCGTAGTCTTGGCGCAAAAGATTTTCATCTGTCATGCTCATACCACTGGCGCGTACCGTTTCCTCCACGGCGGCGTTCACCGCATGGAACTGGTGATAACCCGCGATGATCTTGTGCAGGCGGTCACTGTCCGTGTCCTCTTCAAACACGATGAAATGCTGCAGCAGGTCGAGGAAACGGTGCGGCTCAAACACTCCGCGCACCAGCACCTCCAGCTCCAGCGCAGCCTTAGGCGCATCACCCTCGCCCTCTATCGTGCGCCAGACCTTGAACCATTCCTGATTAGCTGTGAGCGAACCGATACGCGCATTCGTGCCATCGGACACCACCATCACTTCGTTGTAGTGAAACAGACTGCCGATCTGTTGTTTGTAGGTTTGCAGTTGATTGAACGCCGACCAGATCGTCGCATCCTCATCCGCCGCGTTCTTCAGCTCGATCACCGCCAGCGGTAGGCCGTTGACGAAAACTACGATGTCCGGCCGACGATTATTCTGTCCTTCGATCACCGTGAACTGGTTCACCGCCAGCCAGTCATTGTTCTTGGGGTTATCAAAATCCATCAGGCGTGCATGATCGCCCGCGATGCTGCCATCCGCGCGCCGGTATTCCACCGGCACACCATCGCGCAGCAGGGCGTGAAAGTTCCGGTTGGTCTGTGTGGGCGACGGCGTGCCGACCCGCAGCACCTTGCGCAACGCATCCTCACGCGCCTCTTCCGGCATGGCCGGATTCAGACGCCAGATGGCCTCGCGCAAACGGCCAACCAATACCACATCGCCAAACGAATCCCGCTCCGCAGCCAGTTCGCCGGGTGCCATGTGCGGGCCGTGGCCGATGGCATAGCCCAGCTCCCCGAACCAGGTCAGGGCAGCGTCTTCGACGATGGATTCGTTAAGGCTCATGGCTTTTTCTTCTTTGCGCGCTTGCCTTTCTCTAACTGCTTTACCTGCTCGATGGCCTCAATGAAATGCTGTTCCACCGGCGAAGGCTTCGCATCCTCGATGCGGCGGAACTTTTTAAACTCCGCCTCCGCCCGCGCCAGTGCCGCCTCGTGGCTCACGTTACCCGCGTGGGTGAGAATCTCCCGCTCGCTGATCCGCATGAAATCATCCAGCTTTGCGATCCAGTCGCGCATCGTCATCACCCGGCGGCTGCGGGCCTGGAGTTCGGCGAAATCGAGGTAAAGCGACACGATGAGGTTCAAATCCCCCAGCTCTTGCTGGTTCAGGTAGTTTTTCGCCACGGCCACATCCGGCTTGCGCGGGAGGGCACCCTGCCAAGTGGTCAGCCCCATGTTGGGCTTTGCTGCATCGGCGCGGGCGGCGATGACTTCCGCCGCAGTCTGACCGTGCGCCGCCCAGTGCATCTTATTCTGCACCGTGGCAAAGAAAAGCTGCGACGCCTCCGCCCGCGGGTCATAGTCCGCGCTTGTAGCGTAAATATCCAGCACCTTGCGCCAAAACGCCTTCTCCGACGAGCGGATGTCGCGGATGCGTTCCAGCAACTCATCGAAATAAGTTCCGCCGCCGGACTGTTTCAGCCGCTCGTCGTCCATCGTGAACCCTTTGACGATGTATTCCCGCAGTCGTTGTGTGGCCCAGATGCGAAATTGCGTGCCCCGGAGTGATTTCACCCGGTAGCCCACCGAGATGATGACATCCAGGTTATAGTGCTGCGTGGCGTAGCTCTTGCCGTCGGTGGCAGTTGTTAAGAATTCCTTAATCACTGAACCCGCTTGTAATTCCCCCTCCGCGAAGACGTTGCGGATGTGCATGCTCACGTTCGGGACGGAGGTCTGGAACAGCTCCGCCATCAGCTTCTGTGTCAGCCAGACCGTCTCGTCTTGCAGCCGCACTTGCACCCGCGTGCCGCCATCCTCCGTCTGGTAGAGGATAAATTCGGATTGAGTTAAGGGTTCGTCACTCATGGCATGCCCCCCTTCAAATCGTAGAAGCTGGCGGGTAAAACTGAGGAGCGGGCTACCAAATATGGGGAGCTACCCCCATCTTGCATTACCTGGCATTTCGGCAACACAAAGAATTCACTTGCTGGAATCGCTTCGTGTTGTATATATTGCGCCTGTGAGCTGGTCACTGCGTAGCGGGGGTTGGCTCCTTTTCTTTTGTGCTGATTCATTTTGGTAACACCACCAAACCATAGCCCAACAACTTTACTCAGTAGTTAATGCTTCGCTATAGCTTAGCCGCATCCAACTTAACATTTCCAGGTTGCGTATCGCTTCGCCAATCGCAGTTCGCTTTTCATCCTTATCCCACGATTTTTTCCAATTGAGGATGTAGCTGTACAAATCCTGCTCGGAAATTTCTGCGTCGATCCGGGACTGCTTGAGCTTGCGCGCGGCGAACAGCACGGTAGTTACCTCTTCTGCCTGCTCTGTACTCTTGATCCGGCTGAACAGGTCGACGGTCTTGTCGATCTTGCGCTGGTAACTCGCCAGCACCTCCGCGTGCTTGTTACGGAAATCAGCATAAGCAGGCCCAACTTTAATGGATGTCATACGACCCAAAGTGTGTTCTTCGATCAGATTGGTATTGGCGAATACCTTCACGGCTTCTTGCAGCTGATCGGAAAAAGGCCCATAGCTGCCTTGTTCGAAGTGGAAGCCGGTTTCTATGCCCTGTTCGGTCAGGATGTAAGCGATTTTCTGGAAAATCGTCCGCCCGACCGGGTTGGCATAGGGTTGTTGCCCAAGCTCGAATACCACCTCAAGCAAGGTAAGCCAAGCGGGATTGAGCTTCAGTTGTTGCCGCCCCTTTACATTCTCGCTGCTCATGGCCTGCCCCAAGAACTCGGGCGTCAGTTGCGACTGCGGCGTACCGTAGGGCGCATAAATTTCCACCGGAATACCTAGTGCAGAAAGCTTCTGGTACATGATCGGCCCGACCAGCGACCACTCCAGCCCACCGTTGCCACAGCCCAGCGGCGGAACAGCCAGCGAACGCAGCCCCCATTCGGCAGCATGAGCCAGCAAATAATCCAAGCCCCGCACCACATCTTCCAGTCGAGACGGCGAGCGCCAATGATCCTTGGTCGGGAAATTGATGACGGACACACCCAAGACATCCCTATAGAGATAGGGCTCGCCCAGCTTTACCTGTCTCGCCGCACAGCGGGCGGAATAGTCGGAAAACATTTGAGGAAAGCGTTTTTTGAATTCCGCCGCAACCCCCTTGCCCATCACTCCGACGCAATTGACGGTATTGACGATGGTCTCTGCTTTGCTCTGGAACATGTCACCAATCAGAACTTTGGTCATAGCTCCCTCACTTGAAAAATAAATGCGCGTTGATCTGCACTGCTCGATCAAACCCGGCCGCAAGCAAGGCTTGCTCCGCCTGCTGGTTTACCACATATGCCCCCACAATCAGCCCGGGCGGAATCGCGTTGGGAACTAAAACCTCCGCGCACATGCTTGCCTTATGGCGATAGTACGCAATTTTATCATCCGGGTGGCGCCAATCGTCGGCAAAAACCAGATCAAAATCGATGAATCGAATTTGGGCCGGACTGAGAAACCGCACATAGTCGCTGGAAGCATTCTGGTCAGCCAACACCACGCGATCCAACTCCAGTACCTCTCGCGAAACCCGTAAGACACACAAGGAGCCTGCCTGATCCTTGCGTTTGAACATCATCGGATTGCGGGCATGAAAGTACAGATTCGCATACTGATGCAGCCGTAAGCCGCCCGGTACATGCACCTTGTCACGTCGATCCTGAATCTCCGCCATCGCCACCGAACGATGCGCCAGCTTGGCTGCTTGTTCATGAGAAAGAATGCCGTTCGTCATCACCGAGGGTGCATTGGCGATAGGCATAATGCAGTGGAGTTCCGTTACGCGGTGGAGCATGTTCCCTCCGCGATGGCCGGATACAAGCGCCGGATGGCCTCGCGCAAGCGCCCCATCAGCACCACATCGCTAAACGAATCTCTCTCCGCCATTAATTCGCCAGGCGCCATGTGCGGCCCGTGGCCGATGGTATAGCCCAACTCCCCGAGCCAGGTCAGGGCGGCGTCTTCTACGAAGGATTCGTTAAGTATTAGCATTGGTAGGAGAAACACCAGGTTGCTTTACTATGTTAGTTCCGGTAGAGTAACCACCATGGACTGGGGATTCTCGGTCGGCAACTGGCTCCGGCGACTGTCGGGGCCTTTTGTTTTTTGGATTCACGGAAAACATTTCAGTCCCCATCCCTCTATCCGGCCGTTCTTCAGAAGCAACTTGGGCTTTACAGCATCAAAAGCCCGGTTGGGCTGTTCTGGTCTCAATACCGACAAGCCAATAGGACGTGCCACCAAGTCCGCTAACTGTAAACCAGCGGAGTTGGATTTCTTGCCCGCAAACACTATCTCAAAGTTCAACTTCTCGCTCTTGTAGTTCGCACCATCACAGATTCGGCGAAACTCCAACTCCAATTCATCGTCTTCATTCTTACCGCGCTTCTCCACGATGACATGCACAGTTGGATCTATGCAGTTTTGATTACCACTCACAGCAGTTATCCATTCACCCTGCTGCTGTAAAAAACCGCGTACTCTTTCAAGACCGAACTCCAAACCAAGGTGATAGGGGTTTGCCGGATAGGCATACCGTGCTTTGTGCCTGATTTTATCCACTACCACACATATCAGCCGAAACGGCGCGGCAGAAATGATGTCCGTGAGCTCACCAAGGAACGCAGTTTTCAAAGCAGGCGTTTTCAGAAAAGAAAAATCGCCGATATCCTTGCGAATGTCGCGCTCGTGCAAAATTACTTGATCATGCCCAAAGTGCTTGAACTTGAAATGCTGCACCGCAGGCGTGATGTGTGCCACGTAATCACTTTTTTTGACAATGAAAAATGCCAGAATAAACAGCGGATATTGCGGGTCAATATTACCCATGGTGGGCGAACCGCTTTCGTCCACGAACACCAGATACTCGCTTTGCAAATTGCTCACGGCATCCCCTTTAGTCCGACGATACGGGAGGAAATGGCCGGATTCAGCCGCAGGATCGCCTCGCACAACCGCCCCGTCAGCACCACATTGCCAAATGAATTCCGCTCCGCCGCCGGATCGCCGGGGGCCAAGTGCGGCCCATGTCAGATGGCATAGCCCAGCTCCCCGAACCAGGTCAGGGCGGCGTCTTCTACGATGGATTCGTTAATGTTCATGGCGTTGGTGGGTCGAGCTGCCAATGCTCTTGGTAGTCTGGGCCGTCGGACTTAGGCCGTGCATTAGGGGGAAAGATTTGGATGGTAAGCGGTATCGGGAAATCAGCCCCGATAATTGCCGCTTCACCTGGCTTCAGATTTGGAAGGAAAGAAGACGCTGAGCGGTCGATCTCCCCGCAAGCGCGTTCAACCACCTCTCTGTCTCGGTCATTGGTGAGTCTATGAACTACGAGCGTTCCCATTTGGCTCAAAACTCCTTCCGTGATGTCGCGCGGACGCTGGGTTGTGAGGCAAATATTCAAGCCGTATTTGCGCCCCTCTTTGGCGATTAACTCAAACGCATCGAGCCGTGCTACGGCGTCCTCCCCACCGATTTGTCTTCCGAGAAAATTATGAGCCTCATCAACGATGACCACTACCGGCGAATTCTTGAATGCACCATTCCGAGCCATATTCAGCAGATGTCGGCCAATGACGTTGGCGACGACCTCGCGCGCCTTGAACTCATATGCAACGCCACTCAGGCAGATTCGAAGCAGCCTCTTGTCGTTGGAAATAAACTCGGCGATGGTATTGGTCAGCGCAGGCTCTGCCGATTGGAAAACGCACTCAAATGACGGCGACGTTAGCACAGCACTGATCCGAGACATGAGGGACAAACAATACGACACCTCGCCGGAGTCACCGCCCCATTTTGTCGTGTCTTTGACCCCTTTCCCTACTCCGAATCCATCCGGGTAAACACACTCCTGTTCAATTTGCGCAATAAGTTTCGCCACGTCGAACTCCTGCCGAGGATCATCGAGTTTTGCAGCGACGTCGGCTTGCTTCTCAGCCGTAATCACTGGGATCTTCGACTGGTCGATCTTTTTGATGATGCCGTTAGTTGCCACTGCAGGCGCCAGTTTGGCCAAGCGCAGGCTGCGCATCGCCGCACGCATTTTTGGCCCCTGCACTTTGCCGGCTGGTTCGAATAGAGCGATGAAATCCGATTCGACAAAACATGTCGGCGGCAGAGAACGTGGCTGCGAACTAATTGCCTTCTCGACGGGGTTTCCCAGATGAAAGTGGTCGACGTGTACGCCCGAAAAGCCACGATATTCACCAGTAGCATCCAACAGAATAATCTTGGTTTTGTATTTTATGCATTCCTCGATGATTCGCGCCGTCGTCCAGCTCTTACCACCTCCGGTAGTTCCGAGAATCGCGCAGTGCCGCCCAAATAATTTTTCGGGCCGAATCGAGACGGCACTTTCGAGAGCTACATCGATGGATCCCAATTTGAGAAGAACTTTGCTTGCGGGATTCCCTTCCGGCTCCATCAGGCTAGGCAGGTCGGCTACAAAATTGTGCGGTGCAGCATAAACCCGGTCGCCAAGGCGTGGATAAGATTCAACTCCAGCAGTGACTCGCAACGAATCCATCGCAACTGAACCGAGTAGTTGGATAGTTCCGACCGCATTGAGGTCCACGACTCTAGAGTGAGATGCATCGACTGAGCGCCGCTCGGACTCCGGAAGATGGATTTCAACAACTCGTCCGAGCAGGAGATTGATCTGGCCTTCGATCAGAACGAATTCCCCCACTTCACCCTTGCCGTAACGTCCCCCGAGAAAGTGCGCGCCGCTAGGAGACCCCGCATCATTCAAGTTGAAGCGCACCGCTTGAGCGGAAACAGACGACAAGACCCCAATGAACAGCTCCGGACGTAGCAGGCCGCGCGGAAAAGCATCCTCGATTCCTGACGTTGCGCTCATTTTGACCCAGCCATTTGTTTGATGTCCCGAGTGAGTCGTTGCGCAGGGGTCAGAGATTTCAAGTCAGGTATCATTTCAGCGAAATCGCCGAAGGAAGCATTGATCAGCCAGACATCCTCACCCTGATTAGCGAGGTTGAACAATGATTCCCAATACTTGTTTTTCTCTAGCGGACGCGCTGTGAGGTCGTCGGCAGATGGGTTTACGATGATTAATCGCAGATGGGGATTTGTCCGAATGGCGGCAAGAATTGGTTCTGATAAATGGTCGTCATTGAAGCCAAAGCCAGTAACGATGAGACAGGTATTTGGCTCCCGGAGCACCGAAAAATAGTTGGAGATTAATTCAAGATACGGCTGGACGTAGGATTGCTGATACTTCCCTTTTGCTGGATAAATCAGGCAAGCATCTTCCGGTTTTGGATTGGCGACAACTTCAATATCTCCACCCGCAGCTCTCGACCAGTTGACTGAGCCGTGAAGCTTGTAGAGGTGAAATACTCCTTCCAACGGTGTGCCCACGTCATCGCCTGTGGTTGGTCGGCGAACAATGTCATATAAAAAGAAACGCGGATCAAAGTGCCGAGGCTGCGTGAAGGAAAAACCGTCCAGCGCAACCAATCCCTGCCTTCCTGCCGCAGTTTCAAAGCAAAGATCATAGTTGGTGGTAAACAGTTTTAGCCTCGAATCGCGAACTCGCCGACGTGAAAGACGGTGAAGAAACGTTCGGTGAGCAGCTAATTGTTTCTCGTCAGTTGGAGCGAGAAACCCCGAACATTTTTCGAGAATAATCTTCTTCGATACCGTGATGAACGTTGTTACATCGGCACTTTCCTTCACCTGAAGGAACGCCTCGCAACGAGAAAGCAACGCCTCAATATTTTCTTTTTCAACTGCCACATCGTATCCAACCTCAGCAATCACTTTTGCAGCAGTTGGTGCCACTGTGTGTTTCTCGCTTACGGTTCCCGGATTCAAACTCACGCAATAGTCCCACAACACCCACATTGAGGGGCCTTTGGTGATGGGGCCGAGCGACGTTCCACTTCCAGCGACAACCACCACATGCTGCATCTGGAGGGACGAAAGCAGGAACGTCTTGAGTTCCTCTCTGGCTGTTTTTGCCGCTGCAACGAGCTTCTGTTCCTCAACAGGATCAGCTCCAAGCCCAGTCTCCGGCCTTAGCTCCTTCCATGTTAAAGAGTCTGGCCCGAAGAACATCGGTTTGCCAGAGGTAGTCAACTGTACTGTTGGTGCGGTTAGTTTGCTCATAATTTTCGATTAAGTAATGCTCAACTCTCCGCTTAGCATCTTGGGCAGCAGGGCGTCGCGCAGGGTGGCGAGGGTGCGGGATTGCACAATGTTGGCGTGAATCCTCGTCATCCACGGTTTTGTTATCTCGCCGAAGAGTTGTGCGATCTTTTCGGGTGGAACAGCGAGTTGGAATTGAGTGAAACATTCAGACGGGACACGCTGGCGTCCGCTGGTGCCGGTCATGTTTTGGATAGCGTGGAGGCGGAGTGCGTCGGAGCGGGCGAGGTAATAGCCGAACTCTGGCGTCAATGGCAGCTTCGGGGAAAAGACGATGTATTCGGTCGAACCCCAACCAACTTGGCCGTTTTCGAGAAAATCAACGAAGGCGCTCTTGCCGTTCTCAAGGCAAGGCGTAATGCGAGCTAGAAGTGTATCTCCGTTTTGGAACTTGGTGCCGGAACTAAACTCACGCTGGATGACTTCATCGGCGGCATGACCCTGCGTCGGCATGTTCTTCATATCGAGGTAAGGCGAGATAGCTCCACTCTTCAATGTGCGGCGCGGATTCACTTCGATGACTTCAGACATCGGCTTCACTTCCCACCCTTGCGGAATATGGCCGAGGGATGACTCTTGGAAGTGGTCTGGAAAAAGCGCAGTGGTGGCTGCGTCAAGGCCGGCGGGTTTACGGCCATCAAGTTTGGCTCGGACGGGGTCAAAATCCACGAACCAGCTTTGGAACAGCGACCGCGCCATCGCTTCCAGCGTCGCGTTCATCCGCCGGTTCAACTCGATCTTGTCGTCTAGTGTGCCGAGGATGTGCGCGATGGCCTTTTGTTCGGCGAGGGGTGGATATGCGGCATCAATGTTTTCGAGATCACGCTTTGTGACGTGACCTAATCCGGTCGTCTGCTTGTTCCGGGCAATTCCAACAAAGCTAGGCTTTAAATAGCGTAGCACATAAAAAAAGAACGTTGGATCGAGGTCATCGTTGGGGGTAACCTTAAAGACATGCTGATTGAGCCACCCGTCTGGCCCGCGCCACCAGAACGCATCAATAGATGTTTCTGGTTGTCCTGACCATGAGAACAGCATGTCTCCACTTCTCACAAAGACAGCCTCGTCGAACGTCTGAGTCGTGAACTTTGTCTGTCCGGAAATACCGCCCTTTATCTCCGCAATCTTGATTACAGGCTTTCCTGTTTGCGTGAATTGAATGTCACGAAAGGCAAGACCATTCACCCAGCGGGCAAAGGAATAAAGTGGATGGTGCTGCCACTCCTCAGGGAAAGTCGGGTGGTAAAGCCAACTTCTGGACTCCGATATAGCGCCAGCGTTACCCGCCATATCCCAGCCCTCCCATGTTCACCTTGATGGCCTTCTCCAGCTTTGCGGATTCGGCAAATTGCCCGTTCAATTCGGCCACGAGACGGGTCATCTTCTCCTCGAAGGGTTCGCCGTCGTCTTCAATTTCTTCGGTGCCGACGTAACGGCCAGGCGTGAGCACGTAGCCATGTTGTTTGATTAGGTCGAGGTCGGCGGATTTGCAGAAGCCGGGGATGTCTTGGTAAATCCCCCCTAGCCCCCCTTTTTTAAAGGGGGGTACTTCTGCGCTTTCCTCTTTTTCAAGGGGGGGTACCACCGTGCTTTCCCCTTTAGCAAAGGGGGACTGAGGGGGATTTGATCGCCAGGCATGGTAGGTGCTGGTGATCTTGTTGATGTCTTCATCGGTCAGTTCGCGATGCACACGATCAACCAGCGTGCCGAGTTTGCGAGCATCGATAAACAACGTTTGCTTGCGGCGGTCGCGATGCTTACCGTCATTTTTTCTTTTCGTGAGGAACCACAGGCAGACGGGGATCTGCGTGCTGTAGAAAAGCTGGCCGGGCAGCGCCACCATGCAGTCCACCAGATCAGCCTCGATAATCGCTTTACGGATGTCGCCTTCGCCGGACTGGTTGGAGGACATGCTGCCGTTGGCCAGCACAAAGCCAGCGTAGCCATCGGCTGCGAGGTGATGGATGAAATGCTGCACCCAGGCGAAGTTGGCGTTGCCCTTGGGCGGCACGCCGTATTGCCAGCGCACGTCGTCATCCACGCGATGCCAGTCGGAGTCGTTGAAAGGCGGGTTGGCAATGACGAACTGGGCCTTGAGGTCTTTGTGCAAATCGCGGCGGAAGGTGTCGGCCTGTTCGGGGCCGAAGTCGGCTTCGATGCCGCGAATGGCAAGGTTCATGATGGCGAGGCGGCGAGTGGTGGCGTTGCTCTCCTGGCCGTAAATACTGAGGTCGCCGATACGTCCGCCGTGTTCAAGAACGAATTTCTCCGACTGCACAAACATGCCGCCTGAACCGCAGGCAGGGTCATAGACGCGGCCTTTGTAGGGGCTAAGCATTTCGACGATGACGCGGACGACGGAACTGGGGGTGTAAAACTGGCCGCCATTCTTGCCCTCTGCACTGGCAAAGCGGGTGAGGAAATATTCGTACACGCGACCAAGCAGATCAACGGAACGGTGCGATTTGGCATCGTTCCCTTCTGTGGCAGTTGCCACGAGAGTGATGGTGCCGATGAGATCGATCAGTTCGCCGAGGCGGTGCTTGTCGAGCGCGGGGCGGGCATAATCTTTGGGCAACACACCTTTGAGTCGCGGGTTGTCGCGTTCGAGGGCGACCATCGCGTCATCCACCACTTTGCCGATGGTGGGCTGCTTGGCCGCAGCCATGAGGTGTGACCAACGCGCTTCCTTCGGCACCCAGAAAACATTCTCAGCACGGTATTCGTCGGCATCCTCGGGGTCGGAGCCTGCATAGTCGCCCTTGCCCGCAATGAGCTTGGCGCGCATTTCCTCGAAGGCATCGGAGATATATTTGATGAAGATCAGGCCGAGGACAACGTGCTTGTATTCCGCCGCGTCCATGTTGTTGCGCAGCTTGTCAGCGGCAAGCCAGAGCTTGGCCTCAAAGCCAATGTTGGCGGAGGAGTCGTTGTTTTTCGTTGCTGCTTTTGCCATCAAACTTCCCCTGAATTTCTTATTAGCGGTCGGCCATGCTGATAAATCATGAACGCCAGAAGGGAATGCTAGCAGATTTCGGCAATTTACTCGCTAATGCGAGAAGCGTAACCGAGTCTAGGGAACCACTGTCTAGCCAGCTTCGATAGAAAACACAAGGAATCGCAAACAGGCTGACGCGCAAGACCCTCCGCCGACAACAGAAAAATTTTTGAGTTCATGGCAGTCTCTCTACAAATTCACGCTGCGGCCGCCATCCACCGCGATGATCTGGCCGGTGATATAAGGCGCATCGGCGATCAGGAACAGCACCGTTCGGGCAATGTCATCGGGTTCACCCGTGCGCTTGAGCAGCGTCTTGCTGATGATGTGCTGGCGTACTGCTGCGTCTGCCCACTCGTCATTTTCCGGCCACAGAATGGGGCCCGGAGAAACGCCGTTTACCCTGATCTCAGGTGCAAGCTCCAGCGCCAGCGAGCGGGTAAGTGACGCCAGCCCACCTTTTGCAGCACTGTAGATGATGTAATTTTTCAGCGGCCGCTCGGCATGAATGTCGACGATATTGACGATGCAACCGTGCTGCTGCCGGAGATGCGGCGCCGCCGCCTGGGACAGAAATAGCGGCGCTTTCAGATTACTGCCAACGAGATCGTCCCATGCTGCCTCGGTAACTTCTCCCAGTGGCGTGGAGAAGAAGCTGGAAGCGTTGTTGACCAGCGCATCCAGTTTGCCGAACTGCTGCATGGTTGCGTCAACCAGCCTCGGCATCTGGGCAATATCGAGCAAATCAGCTTGCACCAATGCCACTGAGCCGGGACGGATCTGGTTGAGTTCCGTCTGCAACCCCTGCGCTTCCTCCAGCGACGAACGGTAGTGCAGCATCAGGTTCGCGCCGCGCAGGTGCAGCTTGCGGCAGATGGCTGCACCCACCCGTTTGGCTCCAGCGGTGATGAGTACCACTTTCCCTTGCATCACTATCTCCTCTACACTTGCATATTCAGCGTTTCCACAATTTACCATAAAGACACTCCAGCGCCGATGCCGTCACTACCGATACCGAATGAAGCCGCGCTCCAGCATAGTCGTGCCGTGCAGGAGCTGATCCGCGCCGACATTACCGCTGCCGGCGGCTGGATTTCGTTTGCGCGTTACATGGAACTGGCGCTATATGCACCAGGCATGGGCTATTACAGCGGCGGTGCAGCCAAGTTCGGTGGCACCGGAGATTTTGTCACCGCGCCGGAAATTTCTCCGCTGTTCGGCAAAGCAGTGGCGCGGCAAGCAGCACAGGTGCTTAAACTCATGGGTGGCGAGGGTGACGACATCCTGGAGTTCGGCGCGGGCACTGGCAAACTCGCGCTTGATTTGCTGCTTGAGCTGGAAAAACTTGGGCGCCTGCCGGGGCGGTATTTGATCCTCGAAGTCAGTGCGGAACTGCGGCAGCGGCAGCGGGAATTATTCGAAAAACGCGCGCCACATCTCGCGCCGCGGGTTGATTGGCTGGAACATCTGCCCGCCAGATTCAACGGCCTGGTGCTTGCCAATGAGGTGCTCGACGCCATGCCGGTACATCTGGTGGTGTGGCGTGATAGCGGCTTGTTCGAGCGCGGCGTGGTGTGGAACGGCACAGCGTTCGAGTGGAGTGAGCGCCCACTGATTGACGGCGAGCTTTTCGCAGCGGCGCGCACACTCAATCTGCGAGTTGATCCTGGCAAAGACTACATCAGCGAAATCAATCTGGCCGCGCGCGGTTTCATGCGCAGCCTCGCAAGCGTTCTGCAGCAGGGCGCGATAGTGCTGATCGATTATGGTTTTGGCCACAGTGAGTACTACCATCCGCAGCGCGATCAGGGAACGCTGATGTGCCATTACCGTCACCATGCCCACGATGATCCGTTCTATCTGCCAGGCTTGCAGGACATTACCAGTCACGTGGACTTCAGTGCAGTTACCGAGGTTGCGATCAATGCGGGATTGGAATTGCGCGGTTATACTACCCAGGCACATTTCCTCATCAACTGCGGCATCACTGAAATTCTGGCGCAAACCCCGGCGGAAAATACCGGCGACTATCTGCCGCTGGCAAACCAGTTGCAAAAGCTGGTGAGCCCCGCCGAAATGGGTGAATTGTTCAAGGCCATCGCCTTCGGCAAAAATATTCGCCAGCCTCTTGCCGGATTTGTCAGCGGCGATAAAAGCCGTCTGTTGTAATACCGAGACTAACTGACCAGCGTCCAGCATCCCATCAATACGAACGAAGCTGCTGCAAACCAGCGCACCCACTGCATGTTGATGCGGTGCGCGAGCACCTCGCCTATCCAGACCGCGGGCGCGTTGGCAAGCATCATGCCGAGCGTGGTTCCCAACACTACCAGTACCAGCGCATCATAATGTGCAGCGAGCGCCACGGTCGCAAACTGGGTCTTGTCTCCCATTTCCGCCAGAAAAAAAGCAATCAGCGTCGTGACAAACACTCCGGCACCGAGAATGCGCGGGTCGCTGTCCAGTTTGTCGGGCTTCAGCGCCCACAAACCGAAACCGATGAACGACAAGCCTACAATCCAGTTGAGAGTTTGCGCAGAAATCAGGCTCGCCAGCCATGCGCCGACCGAAGCCGCCAATGCATGATTAAGTAGAGTCGCGACAAAGATGCCTGCCATGATTGGATACGGCCGCCGCAGTTTGGCAGCCAGGACAAATGAAAGCAACTGAGTCTTGTCGCCGATTTCAGCGAGAGCAACCAGCAGGGTGGAGGTAAGGAAAGCTTCCAAGGTGATGGGCGGCAGTGAAAGTGAAGGGCACGGAATTGTAGCGTGAATCTGCCGCGCTGCACGGGGGACTTGTTCAGCGGTTACTTAGATTATTTCTTTGGCATGTAAAGATCGGTGATCGATCCTTCTGCAATTTCGGCGGCGAAGAAAACGGTTTCCGACAAGGTCGGGTGTGGATGGATGGTGAGGCCGATGTCTTCCATGTCCGCGCCCATTTCCAGCGCCAGCACAGTCTCAGCGATCAACTCGCCGGCGTTGACGCCGACCATGCCAGCGCCGAAAATGCGGCGGGTGTTTTTATCCAGCAGCAGCTTGGTCATGCCTTCCTCGCGCCCCATCGCAATCGCTCGGCCACTGGCCGCCCAAGGGAAGCTGGCCTTTTCGTAGTCGATACCTTGTTTCGCAGCTTCGGTTTCGGTCAAGCCCATCCAGGCAATTTCCGGATCAGTGTAGGCCACCGAGGGAATGGTGCGGGCATCGAATGCCGCTTTGTGTCCTGTGATGATTTCCGCAGCGAGCTTGCCTTCATGCGAGGCTTTGTGCGCCAGCATGGGTTCGCCGACGATGTCACCGATGCCGAAAATATGCGGCACATTGGTGCGCAGCTGTTTGCCCACCGGAATGAAGCCGCGCTCGTCCACATTAACGCCAGCATTTTCCGCGCCGATATCGCGGCCGTTAGGGCGGCGTCCCACTGCCAGCAGGACGCGGTCGTAAATCTGCGGTTCGGGAGATTTCTCTCCTGCAAAGGTAACCTTGAGTCCACTTTCCTGCGGCTCGATATGGGTGACCCTGGTTTTGAGATAGATCGCCTCGTAGCGTTTCTGTATGCGCCGGTGTAACGGCTTGACGAGATCTGCATCCGCGCCGGGGATCAATTGCTCCATCAATTCCACCACACTGACTTTGCAACCAAGTGCATCATAAACCGTCGCCATTTCCAGACCGATAATGCCGCCACCGATGATGAGCATGCGCTTGGGAATGTCTGCCAGTTGTAATGCGCCGGTCGAATCCATGATACGCGGGTCATCGTAGGGAAAGCCGGGGATGTGTGCCACGCTGGAACCGGCGGCGATGATGCAATGTTCAAACGACACGGTTTTCGCACCATCGGCTGTTTCCACCCGGATCATGTGGGGCGAGGTGAATTTGCCTGTGCCTTGCACCACCTCCACCTTGCGCTGCTTCGCCAACACCGACAAACCCTTGGTGAGTTTGCTGATAACGGATTCTTTCCACGCCCGCAGTTTGTCGATTTCTATCGTGGGCTGGCCGAAAACAACGCCCTGATGTTCGGTCTCCTCCGCTTCGGTGATGACTTTCGCCACATGCAGCAATGCCTTGGAAGGAATGCAGCCGACGTTGAGACATACGCCGCCGAGCACGGGGTAGCGCTCGATCAACACCACTTTCTTGCCGAGATCGGCGGCACGGAACGCAGCCGTGTAGCCGCCCGGCCCCGCACCCAGCACCACCACATCGGCGTGAATCTCGCCGCGCGCAACCGGAGCAGTAATGCTGGCGGCAGCAGGGGCCGAATCGACCACAATGGGTAAGGCCTCCACACGTGTTGCAGGGCTCGTTTCAGCATCCGTTGCTTGCAATAGCAGGATAAGCGACCCTTCTGAGACCTTGTCGCCGACCTTGACCTTGATTTCCTTCACCACACCAGCTTGTGGCGCAGGGATTTCCACCGTTGCCTTGTCGGTTTCCAGCGTGATGAGCGACGTTTCCTTTTCTACCGTATCACCGGGTTTCACCAGCAGCTCGATGACGGGAATATCCTTGAAATCGCCAACGTCGGGGACTTTTATTTCGATAAGTTGAGTCATCACAATCTCATGTTGCGGAACGGATCGAATCCGCCCCGATTTCCGCAATGGTTTATTGCCGTATCTGCCCGTCGCCCAGCACGATGAATTTCTGGCTGGTCAACCCCTCCAGCCCCACCGGACCGCGCGCATGAATTTTGTCAGTGGAGATGCCGATTTCCGCACCGAGGCCATACTCGAAGCCGTCAGCAAAGCGAGTGGAAGCGTTGACCATCACTGAACTTGAATCCACTTCCCGCAGAAAACAGCGGGCGCGGGTGTAGTCCTCGGTGATAATGGCATCGGTGTGCTGCGACCCGTAAACAGCAATGTGCTCGATGGCCTGCTCCAATCCGCTCACCACTCGCACGCTCAGAATCGGCGCGAGATATTCGGTATACCAGTCTTCTTCTGTGGCTTCCTTCATTTGTTCGATGATCGCGCGAGAGGCTGCATCACCGCGCAGTTCCACCCCTTTGTCGAGGTAGATTTTGCACAGCGGCGGCAGCACCTTTCCGGCAATGGCTTGATGCACCAGCAGAGTTTCCATGGTGTTGCAGGTGCCGTAGCGCTGCGTCTTGGCGTTGTCAGCAACACGAATGGCCTTATCCAGATCGGCGCCATCGTCGATATAAACATGGCATACACCATCCAGATGCTTGATCACCGGGATGCGCGCCTCGTTGGCAATGCGCTCGATCAACCCCTTGCCGCCGCGCGGCACGATCACATCGACAAATTGTTTCATGGTGATGAGTTCACCCACGGCAGCACGGTCGGTAATCTCGATCACCTGCACCGCAGTCTCCGGTAGACCCGCTGCTTTTAATCCTTCCTTGACGCAAGCGGCAATCGCTTGGTTACAATGGATCGCTTCCGATCCGCCGCGCAGGATCGCCGCGTTTCCGGCCTTGAGGCACAATCCGGCGGCATCCGCAGTGACATTGGGACGCGCTTCGTAAATGATGCCAACCACGCCCAGCGGCACGCGCATCTTCCCGACCTGGATACCGGAAGGGCGGTAATTCAGATCGCTGATTTCGCCGATCGGATCAGCCAGCGCGGCAATTTGCAGCAAACCCTCTGCCATGCTGGCAACCCCTTTGGAGGTGAGTGTCAGACGGTCTATCAAGGCCGCATCCAGCCCCTGGGCTTTGGCACCTTGCAAATCCAGCGCGTTGGCGGCCAGCAGTTTATGTTCGTCACGTTTGATGGCTGCGGCCATCGCGGTGAGTGCCCGGTTTTTGGCAGCAGTCTCGGCTTTGGCCATCAGGCGCGATGCGGCACGGGCTTCGCGTCCGACCGATTGCATATAGGCTTTGATGTCTATGACGTCCATACCTCAGCTCCAGACACACGATGAATTAATGAATGTGCGGATTTTAACGCTGATACGCGGCTGTGGATACAGTCCAGCCCACACTCACTAGCGTTTGCTGACCGCGAAGCGCAACCCCAGTTGCAACAATTCGTCCCAGGCATCACCTTGGGCGACGCCTTTGCTGATCCTGTCTATTTTTGCGGCGTGCAACAAGGCCAGTACCAGCGGCTTGAGACCGATTGATCTGGCCGCATGCTCCACTGCTTTCTGTTTGTCTCCCCATACCCTGGCTTCATTCATTAGTTGCATCAGCGGCCTGCCGGAATCCAGCCCCTTGCGGATGATGATCAACGCGCGAATCTGTCCTGCCAGAATGGTGAGAATGAACGGCAACGCTGCACCCTCACCCCGCAAGCCTTCCAGGATGCGGGTGTAACGGGCAGTGTCCGCCGTCATCAACGCATCCGACAATTTGAAAACATCATAGCGCGCCACATCCAGTACCGCGTCTTTCACCTGGTCGAAAGACAACATGCCCGCCGGATAGAGCAGCGCGAGTTTCTGGACTTCCTGATGGGCCGCAAGCAGGTTGCCCTCCACCTTGTCAGCCAGAAACTGCAGAGTTTCAGGATCGGCTTTCTGTTGCTGCATCCCGAGGCGCTGGCCGATCCACGCCGGCAGGCGCGTGCGCTCAACCGGGGAGACCGGAACCATCGCTCCCGCATTTTCAAGCGCCTTGAACCACTTTGCCGCCTGACCCTGTTTGTCGATCTTGGGCAGGGTGACGAGCGTGACGGTATCGGGCGGCAGCGTACGGCAATATTCCTCAATCGCCGCACTGCCCTGGTTCCCGGGTTTACCGGAAGGAATACGCATATCCAGCAGCCGTCGTTCGCCAAACAGCGACAGGCTGTTGCTACTTTGCTGCAACTCCTGCCAGTTGAAGTGGTGGTCTATGGTGAAGATCTCGCGTTCGACATAGCCTGTTTGGCGTGCCTGGACGCGGATCAGGTCGGCAGCCTCGATCGCCAGCAGCGGTTCATCGCCAAACACCGTGTAGAGCGGGGCGAACTGCTGTTGCAGATGCTGGGAAAGCTGATCGGGGTTGATGCGCATAAGAGTGAAAATTTATCGCAGACAAGGTGGAAAAAAATGGGGAGGTCCAGATTCCAGGATTACCGAAATAATCATGTTATTGCGGTTTCAGACACGAGTGATCATATTGTGTTCCCGCATCCTGCGTGATCAAGGCTTCCCTTCAGCTTTCACTGTTGCCAGCCGCCGTAGGATCTGCCTGACGATCTCGGTTTGCATCTCCTTGATGAGCAATGCTTCCTCTGCTTCTTTCGCCACCACCTGCTCGTCCGTGTAAGGCAAGACGCGTTCCCGGACAATCTCGGTGGCGGGAACCAGGTCTATTCCTCTGCCATCAATGAGGCTATAAGTAACCAGATAGCGCAACAGAAATTCGCGCACCCTGCCTTCCCCAGATAACGACAGGATACTCTTCTCATTCGTTTGCTTGAGGATTTGCAGCGTGGCTTCCGCACCCCTTGCCTCATCAACGACACGCGTGCTTTTACCGGCATGGATAGTACGTTTGATGTCTGCAGTAATGGGGTAGTCCTCTGGATCCAAAATGTGAAGCGAAGCAAACGGATATACGGTCGGTGCCTGTCCCTGCCCGCGCAACTGGAAGCCACAGGCGGATAGCAGCAGAATCAAAGTAGCGATGGTGAGGAGACGATATGACTTAAGTCGCATGATTATTTCCTACCTTTGTCGTTGGATTCATTCAGGGTAGGGGCAATGACATCTTCAATTGCTGACAGGGTAGCTTCGTGCCAAGGAATATAGTCGCCAATTTTGTCCGCTACTGCCGCCATTTCCCGCTCGGATAAATCGCGTCCCCACTCTTTGTGCATAATTTCCTGAATGTCGCCTTTGCTTATCCAGTAAATGGCCTCATCTAAATTTTCCATTTGGGCATACCTCAACTCATACCACGATATTCACCAATCTGCCCGGTACCACCACCACTTTCTTTACCGTCTGCCCGGCGACGAATTTCTGTACCTGCTCGTTTGCCAGCGCAAGCTGCTCGATGGTTGCACGCTCCGCATCCCTGGCAACACGCATCTGCCCGCGCAGTTTGCCGTTGACCTGCAATACCAACTCGATCTCGTCCTGCACCAGCGCCTCGTCCTGCGGCTCCGGCCAAGTGGCAGCAAGGATATCGTCGCCGTAACCGAGCTCTTGCCAGAGCGCTTGGGTAATGTGTGGGCATATCGGGGAAAGCAAAAGTAGGATGATACGGAAACTCTCTGTCACGAGAGATTCATAGATTGGTTGAATCTTCTGACTATCTGAAACAGTAGTCATTGGACCAGGAAACTTTTCCATGCAATTCAACATCTTCATGGTTGCTGAAATGACAGTATTGAATTGATGTTTGTTCAAGTCATAGTTTGCTTGCTTCAGTAGCAAATGAATTTCACAACGAGCCTTTTTGAACTCCTGTGCCGCAGATGACCAATCAATCCAACCCGGTTTATGCTCTATACCAGAACCAATAAATCCCTTGTTCTCATAAGCAAACTCCCACAAACGCTTCAAAAAACGGTGTGCGCCTGCTACCCCGGCATCCGACCATTCCAGCGTCTGCTCGGGTGGTGCCGCAAACATCATGAATAAACGCGCGGTGTCGGCGCCGTATTGTTCCACCAGTTTCTGTGGGTCGACGCCATTGTTCCTGGATTTTGACATGGTGCCCATACCCTGGTAGTCGACCGCCTGACCGTCGGCGAGAGCGGTGGCGCCAACGATACGGCCGCTGTCGTCGCGGCGCAGTTCGATTTCCTCCGGCGCAAAATACTGGATGCCACCTTTGGCAGTACGGCGCGAGAAAATGTGGTTGAGTACCATGCCCTGAGTAAGCAGGTTGGCGAAAGGTTCGTCGTATTTGACCAGACCCAAGTCACGCATCACCTTGGTCCAGAAACGCGAGTAGAGCAAGTGCAGGATGGCGTGCTCAATGCCACCGATATATTGATCCACTGGCATCCAGTAGCTGGTCTCTTCGTCCACCATCGCATCATTCTTGAAACCGCTGGCATAGCGCGCGTAATACCAGCTCGAATCCACGAAAGTGTCCATGGTGTCGGTCTCGCGCTGCGCGGGTTTGCCGCATTTGGGGCAGGTGCAATCCAGGAAGTCGGCGCGCTTGTGCAGCGGATTGCCGGAACCATCCGGCACGCAGTCTTCCGGCAACTTCACCGGCAATTGCTCATCCGGCACCGGCACCGAGCCGCAGGTATCGCAGTGAATAATGGGAATGGGGCAGCCCCAGTAGCGCTGGCGCGACACACCCCAATCGCGCAGGCGCCATTGCACCTTTTTCTCGCCTAAGCCTTTGGCTTTCAGGTCGGCGGCGATAGCATTGACGGCCGCATCGTAGTCAAGACCGTCGTATTTTCCGGAATTGATGCAATTACCATTTTTCCCTTCATACCACGCCAGCCAACGATCTGATGAGAACTGGTTGTTTCGAATAATATCATGAAGTTGGCCTAGGCCTTTCTCTGGAAATTTCCCAGAAGATAGTCCTAATTTCGCTTCTTTTATATCATCAACTTCGACTTGAATAACCTGTTTGATCGGCAACCCATATTTCTTCGCAAATCCGAAATCGCGCTCGTCATGTGCGGGCACCGCCATCACTGCGCCATCACCGTAACTCATCAGCACATAGTTGCCGACCCACACCGGCACCTGTTCGCCAGTCAGCGGATGGGTGACTTTCAGGCTGGTATCCACACCTTCCTTTTCCATGGTGGCCATGTCCGCTTCCATCACTGACACGTGCTTGCACTTCTCAATGAAGTCAGCGAGTTTTTTGTTGCCCTGCGCGGCATGCACAGCCAGCGGATGCTCGGTGGCCACCGCGACGAAAGTCACGCCCATGATGGTATCGGCGCGCGTGGTATAGACCCACAGCTTGCCATCGTTAATGGGTTCGCCGGACGTATCACGGATGTCGTGCGGGAATGCAAAGCGCACTCCATGGCTCTTGCCGATCCAGTTGGCCTGCATGGTCTTTACCCGCTCCGGCCAGCCTGGCAGCTTATCCAGATCGCCGAGCAACTCTTCCGCATACTGGGTGATGCCCAGGTAATAGCCGGGAATTTCGCGCTTTTCCACCGGCGCGCCGGTACGCCAACCGCATCCGTCTATCACCTGCTCATTGGCCAGCACGGTTTGATCCACCGGGTCCCAGTTCACCACCTGGGTTTTCTTGTAGGCGATGCCTTTTCCCAGCATGCGCAAAAACAGCCACTGGTTCCACTTGTAGTAATCCGGCTTGCAGGTGGCCAGCTCGCGCTTCCAGTCTATGGCCAGTCCCAGGCTTTGCAACTGCTTGCGCATGTAGGCGATGTTGTCATCAGTCCACTTGGCAGGCGGTACGTTGTTGGCGATCGCCGCATTCTCGGCAGGCAGGCCGAAAGCATCCCAACCCATGGGCTGCAATACGTTGTAGCCCTGCATACGGCGGTAACGCGACAGCACGTCACCGATGGTGTAATTGCGCACATGGCCCATGTGCAGCTTGCCGGACGGATAAGGAAACATCGACAGGCAGTAGTACTTGCACTTGCCGGGAATCTCAACGGCCTCGAAAGTGGCGGTTTTCTCCCAGTGCTGCTGCGCTTCCTGCTCGATTTTCTGGGGATGGTATTTTTCTTGCATGGAATTGGTCACTGTTCGATGGGTATAAAGGATTATACCGTGAAGGGCAGCCGCCTGTCGTTTTGCGCATACTCTCACCCTCACATTGCCGCGCAAGGGGATGCATAATCTTCGGGAGCCGGTCGGTTTGTGAGAATTTTTCCCGTGGCCGCAGGTTCCATAAGCCTCACCCCGATTTTCTTGCTCACCTCATAACAAAAATCGTATCATAACGATAAATAAGGCTGACTATTGCGCCACTTGGCGCTCTGCTAAAGTCGCTGGGTTCATAAGTAGGTTTTATGCTCGCGCTGATTTTTATTACTGCCTCAGGAGAGAGTTCGCATGTCACAAAAAC
This sequence comes from Nitrosomonadaceae bacterium, assembly GCA_030646695.1. Lineage (GTDB taxonomy): Bacteria > Pseudomonadota > Gammaproteobacteria > Burkholderiales > Nitrosomonadaceae > VFJL01. Next base: position 13,563 of record JAUSLF010000001.1, on the reverse strand, counting down.
ACCCTGTTATCGCCGTCACCGGATCGTCCGGAGCTGGTACTTCAACGGTCAAGAACAGTTTCGAGCATATTTTCCGCCGTGAAAAACTGACCGCCGTGGTAGTGGAAGGCGACAGCTTTCATCGCTACGACCGCGATGCAATGAAAAAAGCCGTAGCCGAGTCGGAAAAAGACGGCGGCCGCCCCATCAGTCATTTCGGTCCCGAAGCCAACGAATTCGATAAACTGGAAACGCTGTTCAAGGAGTATGGCAAGAACGGCAAGGGGGAAACTCGTTTGTATCTGCACAATGACGAAGAAGCTGCACCATACAAGCAGAAAGCCGGCACCTTCACCCCCTGGTCATCGCTTACTCCCGGTTCCGATCTGCTGTTTTACGAGGGCTTGCATGGCGGAGTCCAGAGCGACACCGCGGATGTGGCTAAATATGTGGACTTGCTGGTCGGCGTAGTCCCCATCGTCAATCTGGAATGGATCCAGAAAATCCGCCGCGATACGAGCGCGCGTGGTTACTCTGCGGAAGCCGTGACGCACACCATCCTGCGCCGTATGCATGATTATGTGCATTACATTACCCCACAGTTCTCCCGCACCCACGTCAATTTTCAGCGAGTGCCGACGGTAGATACGTCCAATCCCTTCGTCGCACGTGAAATCCCGGCTCTGGATGAAAGTTTTGTCGTGATTCGCTTCCGTGATCCCAAGAGCATGGATTTTCCCTACCTGCTTGCCATGATTCGTGATTCCTTCATGTCTCGGCCGAACACCCTCGTCGTGCCTGGTGGAAAAATGGGACTGGCAATCGAGTTGGTATTGACGCCGCTGATTCTGAATCTGGTGGCAAAGAGCAAGAAGTAGCAGTCACGCCAACTTTATTGGCGGGGGATAATCCTGCATACTCTGTTCCCTACGCAGTCCAGTGAAGGCTGTATAATTCCGGCTTTGAATTTTCCCCGGAAACGGCCTTCTCCCTATGTCTTCTCTACTTTCCGGCCTCAATCCCGAGCAACTCGAAGCAGTCACCCTGCCGCACCAGTCAGCCTTGGTACTGGCGGGTGCGGGGAGCGGTAAAACCAGGGTGCTCACCACCCGCATTGCACATTTAATTCAGTCCGGCCAAGTCAGCCCACACGGCATCCTCGCCGTTACCTTCACTAACAAAGCGGCGAAGGAAATGCTCACGCGCATTTCCGCGATGCTGCCAATCAATACCCGCGGCATGTGGGTCGGCACTTTTCATGGTCTGTGCAACCGCATGCTGCGCGCCCATCATCAGGATGCCGGGTTGCCACAGGCCTTTCAAATTCTCGATTCTGCCGATCAATTGGCAATTATCAAGCGCATCCTGAAAAGCCTCGGCGCAGACGACGAGAAATTCCCACCACGCCAGGTACAGTGGTTCATCAATAATGCAAAAGAAGAAGGGCTGCGCGCATCGCAGGTTGAAGTCTACGATGACTTCGCGCGCAAGATGACTGAGTTCTACACAGTCTACGAGCAGCAGTGCAACAAGGAGGGTGTGGTGGATTTTGCCGAACTGCTGCTGCGCAGTTATGAATTACTCATTCGCAACGAGATTCTGCGCGAGCATTATTGCGCTCGCTTCAGCCATATTCTGGTCGACGAATTCCAGGACACCAGCCGGTTGCAATACAAGTGGCTTAAGCTGCTGGCCGGTGACAGAGCCGCTGTGTTTGTGGTGGGTGATGACGACCAGAGCATTTATGCGTTCCGTGGTGCCAATACCGGCAATATGAAGGATTTCGAGCGTGACTTTCGTATTACGAAAATCATCAAACTGGAACAGAATTACCGCTCGCACGGCAACATACTGGATGCCGCTAACACGCTGATACGCAACAATAGCGGGCGTCTTGGCAAGAACCTGTGGACTTCTGAGGGTCATGGCGAACCGCTGCGCGTGTATAACGCACCGACCGATTTCGATGAGGCCGCGTTCATCGTCGACGAGGTGAAATCGCTGCGCTCCGAAGGAGTGGCACTAGCGCAAATGGCGCTACTTTACCGTTCCAACGCACAGTCGCGGGTGCTGGAACATGCCCTGTTCAACGCTGCACTGGCTTACCGGGTATATGGCGGCATGCGTTTCTTTGAGCGCCAGGAAATCAAGCACGCGCTGGCTTACCTACGACTGATTGCCAACCCCGACAATGACAATGCGCTGCTGCGGATCATCAACTTTCCACTACGCGGCATCGGTGCGCGCAGCCTGGAACAGTTGCAAGACGAAGCCAAGCGCCAAGGAGGCGGGTTATGGGCGGCGATGCAGCAGAATTGTGGAGATGGGGCAACCCTTATTCAGGATGCGGAGATCAAGGCGCCACCTGGCAGGGGTAAAGGATCGGATAAACCGAAGAAAGGGATGGAGAGTTTTGTTGCCCTGATCGAGGCGCTGCGCCAGGGTTGCGAAGGGTTACCGCTGCCGGAAATCGTTGAACATATGCTCGAGCATAGCGGGCTGCTGGCACATTATCGCGCCGAGCGCGAAGGGGCCGACCGGCTGGAGAACCTGAACGAATTGATCAATGCCGCCGCCAGCTTCGTGCATGAAGCCGAGGACGACAGTCTCACGGCATTTCTTGCTCATGCCTCGCTGGAAGCAGGCGAGCATCAGGCCGGCAGCGGTCAGGACGCACTGCAATTGATGACAGTGCATTCTTCCAAGGGGCTGGAATTTCATACTGTATTCCTGAGCGGACTGGAGGAAGGCCTGTTTCCCCACGAGAACAGCCGCAACGAAGCGGGTGGCCTGGAAGAAGAGCGGCGCTTGATGTATGTGGCCCTGACCCGCGCGCGGCGACGGTTGTATTTGAGTTTCGCCCAGAGCCGCATGCTGCATGGCCAGACTCGCTACAATGTCCCGTCGCGTTTTCTGCAGGAAATTCCGGATGGCCTGCTGAAGTGGCTACAACCAGTGCAGAAAGCAGGGTATCGGAGCCAGGCAGCAGAAACCAGAAACCGGGAGCCGAACGTGGCAATACGGGAGCCCGCATTCGGCATGCAGGATCACACCACGAGTGTCCGGGATGCAGAAGCAGCGCAATGGCGCGTGGGACAGAATGTAACTCACGCCAAATTTGGTGCAGGCGTGATTGTCAGTTGCGAAAGCCAGGGTGCGGATGCGCGTGTTCAGGTGAAATTCAGTCACGCCGGAACAAAGTGGCTGTCACTGGAGTACGCCAAACTGGTTCCCGCCTGAAAGGAGATAGCTGGCGACAGGTCGTCGGGTTATGTCGGCTCGACTGTGTCCACAAAGATGTCCTCATAGCTCGCATAGAGCGAAGCAAACAGCGCCGGTACCAGCACGAAGAATCCCAGGCCGTAGGGCATTGCGGCAACCACCGCCAGCACCACCATCGTGATGGTATAAAGCTGCAGCGGTATGATGTTCTTCAGACAGGCAAAAAAGCTTAGCTGCATCGCAGCCAATGCGGGCATACCTTTGAATGCCACCAGTAATGGCGCAAACCAAGCCGCCATCATCAACGGGATGGACAGCGCCAGCGCTACCATCACAGCTGTAAGGCCGCTGCTCATGACGCCTCTCAACTCATTCTCGTCGACTCTTTTCCCGTCTATCAGCAGATCCATCAGCACACTGCCTCCGAGCAGCATGGCCACGCCCAGGATCAGCACCTGCCCCACCAGATAAACTCCCCCCACGGTGATCAGCGGAATGGGGTTTTTCCTGAAACCTGCAAACAAATAGGCAATCTCCAATTTTTCGCCTCGTTCCAGCGCCTTGCACCCCATCATCAACCCAGCCAGGAATAACGGCGAGAGCAGCGTGAAAAAAAACTGCCCCACCATCGGAATAAGTGCCAGCGTGGCTGCGATCAGCAGCAAGGTAGTGCACAGCAGGATCCAGGCCAGCGGGGCTTTGAAAAACAGGTAGAAACCGTTTACGATCCACTGCCATCCTTGCTTCGCATTAACTTGCCTGGCTTCCATTTTTTGTATCTCCAATAGGGCGAACACTCGCTGTCCGCTCTTGCTCCAGCGATCCGCCGCTCACACCCAGATCTGCGCCAGCTCGAAGCAGAATGTCGAATGATTTTTTAGTATGCGCCCGAAGTGGGCCGGGTCCTTGACATGAGTTAGTTCTCCCATGCGCGGCAAGTGGCAGTCATACAGCCGTGACATCCAGAAGCGTAAAGCCCCGGCGCGTAGCATCACCGGCCAGGCATCGCGTTCGATGGCGGTAAGCGGACGGGTGCGGTGATAAGCTGCGATCAGGGATAATAGGCGTGCCTCATCCAGTTCGCAACTTTCAGTCAGACACCAATCATTGGCAGCAATAGCAAGATCAAACAGCAACGCATCATTGCAGGCGAAATAAAAATCGATCACGCCGCCGATAGTGCCGTCGACGAACAATACATTGTCACGAAACAGATCTGCATGAATCACGCCGCGCGGCAGATCTTCAAAATGGTGTGCAGACTGAAAACGCAGTTCTTCCTTGAGCATCTCCGCTTCCTCCGCCGCAAGAAAGGGCATGACATCAGGCGTTATGCTTTTCCACCACTTCGGTCCACGCGGATTCTCCATTTTTCCGGAGTACGACAGACCGGACAAGTGCATATCTGCCAGCAGCGCGCCAACTTCGGCACAATGCGTGGGGGTGGGATATTCCTGTGACTTTCCCGGCAGGCAGGTAACGATGCTCGCCGGTTTACCATTCAGCTCGCCAAGAAATCTGTTGTCGATATTGGCTACCGGGCTGGGGCAGGGAATGCCGTGGCGTGACAAATGCGCCATCAGGTTAAGGTAGTAGGACAGATCGGATGAAGTTAGCTTTTCAAACAGGGTAAGAACATATTTCCCGTGACTGGTGGTAACGAAATAATTGGTATTCTCGATGCCTGAGGAGATTCCCTGCAGATCAAGCAGCGTACCGAGGGAATAGTTTCTCAACCAGGTAGAAAGCTGTTTTTGGGTGACGGTGGTAAAAACGGACATGAGTAGGGAGAAGGGAAAGGAAGACGGGGCATGAGCCGATTCAATCCCCTTCCCCGTCCTTTATGGAAATTTTAGAACTGGTGTATCACCCACATCGGCGGACGTATGCCCTGATCCATATCGCTGCGGGTGGCAAACGTGCCATCGCCGCGGTTATCGATCAAGTAATACGGCAGACCGATGCGCGGAATGACTTTGATCATGTACAGCCGGCCATTGCTGCGATACTCCTCGACCGTATCCTCCCCGCGCTTGACAATGGTGACCTGGGGTTCCAGCGGGGCATCCTGCTCCGTGCCGGACGATGGCGCTGGCAGCGGCATCTCTGGCGGCTCCGGTATCGGTACCAGTTTCTTGGGTGGGGTGGACTGCGCCGCCACCGGCAGCGCAAGGCTCAGCAACAATGCAAGAATTATTCGACGCATGGCAGCTCCCGGCTATATCAATACGTTTATTCTAGCTGAAATGACCCGCACCGTTATAAATTGAGTTGAATTTCCCGTTCCACCGCCGAAGGCTCGAAACCGCGGGTTTCATAATACTGGAAGATTGCATTCACCACTTGATGGGGCTCATCAATCAACTGCACCAGATCCATGTCTTCCGCAGAGATCATGTTCTCGGCTACCAGCAACTGCCGGAACCAGTCGAGCATGCCGCCCCAGAAATCCGAGCAAACCAGGATGATCGGCATTTTCCGGGTTTTGCCGGTTTGTACCAGTGTAAGCGCTTCCATCAATTCGTCCAGTGTGCCGAATCCACCCGGCATAACTACATAGGCGGTGGCAAATTTCACGAACATGTACTTGCGCGCAAAAAAATGGCGAAAAGTCTGGCTGACGTCCTGGTAGGCATTACTATGCTGTTCGTGCGGAAGCTGAATATTGAGGCCGACACTGAGCGATTTTCCGGAATACGCACCCTTGTTGGCCGCTTCCATGATGCCAGGGCCGCCGCCGGAAATCACCGAGAAACCCGCATCAGACAATTGCCGCGCAATCTGCTCGGCCAGTTTATAGTGGGGATGATCGGGGGGGGTACGTGCACTACCAAAGATGCTTACTGCAGGCTGGATCGAGTTGAGGCGCTCCGTCGCCTCGACAAATTCTGCCATAATCCCGAATACGCGCCAGGACTCTTTTGCCGACCAGGATTTCTCCAGCAGGTCAGCGGTCATGGTGCTGGCCAGTTTGTCTTGTGGGCTCATGCGGAAACCTTTAGAAGAATTAAATGAAAACACTGCTGCTGGTTGACGGTTCATCCTACCTGTATCGCGCTTTCCACGCACTGCCGGATTTGCGCAATCGCCGCAATGAGCCGACCGGTGCGATTCATGGCGTTCTCAACATGCTGCGCCGTCTGCACAAGGATTACCAGGCTGATTATAGCGCGTGTGTGTTTGATGCAAAAGGCAAGACTTTCCGCGATGACTTGTATCCGAAATACAAAGCACACCGCCCGCCCATGCCGGATGATCTGGTGGCACAAATCGCGCCGCTGCATGAATGCATACGCGCCATGGGGTGGCCGATGCTGATAGTCGACGGAGTGGAGGCAGATGATGTGATCGGCACCCTGGCGAAACTGGCCGGGCATGAAAATATGCGCTGCATAATTTCTACCGGCGACAAGGATATTGCGCAACTGGTCAGTCCGCAGGTAACGCTGGTCAACACCATGAACAACGAAATCCTCGATGAGGCTGGAGTGCTTGCCAAATTCGGCATACCGCCGGCGCGCATGCTTGATTACCTGGCGCTGGTCGGCGATACGGCCGACAACATTCCCGGCGTGGAGAAAGTTGGTCCCAAGACGGCGGTAAAATGGCTTACGCAATATGGCACGCTGGATAATATCATCGCCCATGCCAATGAAATCGGCGGTGCAGTGGGCGAGAATTTGCGCAAGGCACTCGACTGGCTGGATAAATCGCGCGAACTGCTCACCATCAAGTGCGATGTGGTGCTGCCGATGGGATTGCATGACCTCTGCTTGAAACCGCAGGATACGGCAAAACTCGCAGAATTGTATGAGCGGCTGGATTTGAAAACCTGGTTACGGGAATTGCGACAGGACTCAGGCGCGGAACGGAATGACCCCGTGTCTTCCGCCGCCGGATATCAGGAAGTTACTGCACGCCAGCAAATTTCTGCTGAAACAGCACCCACTGACTACCAAACTATACTCACCCAGTCCCAACTGGACGAATGGCTCTCACGTATCGATGCCGCACCTCTGGTTTCAGTGGATACCGAAACCACCGGCCTGGATCCAATGCAAGCACAGCTCGTCGGCATCTCGTTTTCCATCGCACCCCATCACGCTGCTTACCTGCCGCTTACCCATCGCTATGCCGGCGCGCCGCAACAACTGGCGATCAATCTCGTACTGGATGCGCTCAAACCCTGGCTGGAAGACCCGGCCAAACCCAAGCTGGGGCAAAACCTCAAATACGACAAGCATATTTTTGCCAATCATGGTTTGCAATTGAACGGTATCGTCCACGATACATTGTTGCAGTCCTACGTGCTTGAATCTCACCGTCCGCATAACATGGACAACCTCGCGCTGCGCCATCTGGGCATCAAGACCATCAGTTATGACGAAGTGACCGGCAAGGGTGCCGGCCGCATCAGCTTTGATCAGGTGGAGATCGAGCGGGCGACGCAATATGCGGCAGAGGATGCCGACATCACATTGCAACTGCATCAGCACCTGCATCCGCAAATCGCCGGTGATGCCAAACTTGATCATGTTTACCGCATACTCGAGATGCCGGTACTGGAGGTGCTGTTCGAAATGGAACGCAACGGCGTATTGCTGGACATCAAGCTGCTGGAAATCCAGAGCCGCGAACTGGGCGAGAAAATGCTGCTGCTGGAGCAACGGGCGTTTGCCATCGCCGGGCAGCCATTCAATCTGAATTCGCCCAAGCAGATCCAGGAAATTCTGTTCGACCAGCTCAAGCTTCCCGTCATCAAGAAAACGCCGGGCGGAGCGCCTTCCACCGACGAGGATGTACTGCAACAGCTTGCGCTGGATTACCCGCTGCCACAAATCCTGCTCGATTACCGCAGCCTTGCCAAACTTAAATCCACTTATACCGACAAACTGCCGCGCATGGTGGATGAGGCCACCGGGCGGGTGCATACCAATTATGCCCAGGCGGTAGCAGTGACCGGACGGCTCGCCAGCAATGAACCCAACCTGCAAAACATTCCGGTGCGTACCGCCGAAGGCCGCCGCATCCGTGAAGCGTTCATCGCGCCGCCGGGTCACAGCATTATCTCCGCCGACTATTCGCAAATCGAGCTGCGCATCATGGCGCACATCGCACAGGACGCAGGACTGCTCCAAGCCTTCGCGGCGGGCGAAGACATCCATTGCGCCACTGCCGCCGAAGTGTTTGGTGTGCCGCTGGAAGCGGTGGACAATGAACAGCGCCGCTATGCCAAAATCATCAACTTCGGTCTGATCTACGGCATGTCCGAATTCGGTCTCGCCTCACAACTGGGTATCGAGCGCGCTGCCGCGCGTGCCTATATGGATCGTTATTTTGCGCGCTACCCCGGCGTGGCGGATTACATGCAGCGCACCCGGGAGGCTGCCAAAAGAAACGGCTACGTCGAAACCGTGTTCGGCCGCAGACTGTGGCTGCCGGAAATCAACAGCCCCAATGGCAACCGCAGACAGGGTGCAGAGCGCGCCGCCATCAACGCACCCATGCAAGGTACTGCAGCGGACATCATCAAACTCGCCATGATCGCGGTGCGCGACTGGCTGGTGCGGAAAAAGCTGCGCAGCAAACTCATCATGCAAGTCCACGATGAACTGGTGCTGGAAGTACCGGACGACGAAATCGATACGGTAAAACGTGAATTGCCGAAACTCATGGGCGGTGTTGCCCGGCTTGATGTACCGCTACTGGTGGAAACGGGTGTAGGACCAAATTGGGAGCAAGCGCACTAGCCCAAGCAGCATAAATTGTTGTGCGCTCTCGCTGCCCCCCGTTTCCGGCAATTGCTTTATTGCTTGCTAATAGCGGGAAAATTGCCGTAAAATCACACCCTTTTCGGTTTCGGACCTTCATAAGGTATAAGGCACAGACATGGTCATTATTCGACTGGCGCGGGGCGGCGCCAAGAAACGTCCGTTTTACAACATGGTGGTGGCGGATTCCCGCAACGCCCGTGACGGAAAATTCATCGAGCGCATCGGCTTTTATAATCCCAGGGCAACCGAGGGTGAGGAAGCATTGCGCGTACAACTGGATCGCGTCACCCATTGGCAATCACAGGGTGCACAGCTATCCGACACCGTGACAAGGCTGGTCAAGCAGTTTGGCGCAAAACAACAAGCCGCAACAAGCAGCTAAGCCAAGCGAAACAGCCGAGCCGATGGTGGTGATGGGGCGCATTGCCGGCCCCTTTGGCGTGCTGGGCTGGATCAAGCTTCTCCCCTTTACCGAATATGTGGATGGCCTGCTTGACTACCCGGTATGGTGGCTGGGTAAGGGTGATGGCGAATGGCGCCAGGTAAAGGTTAGCGAGTGCAACGTTCATGGCAAGATGCTGACCGCCGCCATTGAACAGTGCGCTGATCGCACCGCAGCAGCGCAACTGAAGGGGCTGCAGATTGCGATCCCTCGCAGCCAGCTGCCGACCTTGCCAAAAAACGGTAAAGATGGTTACTACTGGTCGGATTTAATCGGCCTTGAAGTGATTAATCTGCAAGGCGAACAACTGGGAAAAGTAACCGGATTGCTGGAAACTGGTGCCAACGATGTACTGCAGGTGCAGAATCTGAAAGAGGGTGCGGCAGAAAGACTGATTCCCTTTGTCGCCCAAGTGATCGTAAAAGTAGATTTGGCAGCTTGCCGGATGACGGTGGATTGGGGCGTTGACTACTAGCCATGCCTTTCGAATTCGATGTCGTCACTCTGTTTCCGGAAATGTTCGACGCCATCGGTAAATATGGCGTAACCGGCAGGGCGAAGGAAAAGGCGATTTACCGGCTGCACACGTGGAATCCACGTGATTTCACCGAGAATGATTATCGTACGGTGGATGATCGTCCTTACGGCGGCGGCCCCGGTATGGTGATGTTGGCGCAACCGCTGGAAAAAACGATCAGCGCAGCCAAAGCAAGGCAGGCAGCAAACGGAACCAGCGGGACAAAAGTGATTTACCTTTCTCCCCAGGGACGGCTCCTTAACCAGGCAGTGGTGGTAGAGTTAGGCAAGTTGCCGGGGGTGGTGCTGCTGTGCGGGCGCTACGAAGGCGTGGATGAGCGCTTGCTAGCACGCCAGGTGGATGATGAAATTTCCATCGGTGATTACGTGCTCTCTGGCGGCGAACTGGCGGCGATGGTACTGATAGATAGTCTGGTGCGACAAATGCCGGGGGTGCTGGGTGACCCGGAATCGGCCAGCCAGGATTCGTTTGCGGATGGGCGCAAGAACTTACTGGATTGCCCCCATTACACACGGCCAGAAGTGTATCAAGGGGATGCTGTACCGGAAGTTCTGATGTCCGGCAATCACGCCAGAATCAACCGCTGGCGTTTGCAGCAGGCGCTGGGCAGGACATGGCTGAGACGACCGGATTTACTGGCGTTAAAAATTGAACATGGCCTGACCGGGGAAGAAAGAAAATTGCTGGAAGAATTCAAGCAGGACTACAACACCAAGCAAGCGAAACAAATTAAGGAGTAAGAAATGAACTTGATCGATCAACTTGAAACCGAAGAAATCAACCGCCTCGGCAAAACCATTCCGGATTTTGCCCCCGGCGACACCGTTGTCGTCAACGTCAATGTGGTCGAAGGCGACCGTAAACGGATACAGGCTTACGAAGGCGTGGTCATTGCCAAGCGCAATCGCGGCCTCAACTCAGCTTTTACCGTGCGCAAGGTATCCAGCGGTGAAGGCGTGGAACGGACTTTCCAGACTTATTCACCTTTGATCGCCAGCATAGAGATCAAGCGTCGTGGCGCCGTGCGCCGCGCCAAGCTCTATTATCTGCGGGATCGTTCCGGCAAGTCGGCGCGCATACGCGAGAAACTTCCCGCCCGCGCAACGGCAAAAAAAGCAACACAGAAAATCAGCCAAGCCTGAGTTGCGCCACACACCGGGCTGCTCATTGGCGGCCGTACTTAGGATTAAGCCGGTAATTAAGTCTGCTGTCTGCCGCTGAAAATCCCAGCTCTGTGGTTACCAGCACCTGATTCCACTGGTGCTGGTGCTAGTTCTTCTGCTTGCTCTCGATTTCCTGATACCAGATATCGTAAATCTCATCCGGCCACAGCGATTTGATCCAGACAATCACGTCATCGATTTCCTGATTGGTCAACTTGCCATTCCACGCCGGCATGCCGCCGATACCAGGCGAGCCTTCACGGATCATCTTTTCCAGCGTCGCGGTTGAGTGATGCCAGTCGTGGGCGCTGCCGTTCAGCGGCGGTGGCGGATACCTGCCGTCTGCTCCCTGTTCCCGCCAATTGGGAGTGGCTTCTGCATTTGGTCCGTGACAGGATGCGCAATTCGTGCGGTAAACGGTTGCACCGCGCTTTATTTTCTCCGGGTCCAACTTGCGCGCCGCGATGCTCTGCGGCGACGGCGCTGGTAGCGCGGCGGTATCGGCGGACGGCGCCGGTGCGATAGCAGACGGAGCCGGTACTGCGGCAGGTGGTGACACTGTTGCGGCAGGTGGAGCCGATTCACCGCAGCCGGCTACCAACCCGGTCACCACGCCCAGCAGAAATAAATAACGAGCGCTCATGACTGTACGCCCTTTGCGTCGATCATCCTTTGCGCACGGTGCGCAACACCGAGACAGCCTCGGCGCTGTTCGCCGTTATGATTCATCGTGCCACCTGTTATGAAAAGTAGAAACCGGAAGTATTGGGGAGTGCGCCCGATGATCGCAATGGCTGACCGGACGAGAACGGAATGAGCAGAAGTTTTATGTTCGGGGACATGACAGCAGTGATTAGAATAACGAGGCCTATGTTTCTTATCTCAGTCGCATCACCGAATCTTGTGGATCGGCCGGGCCATGGCGACTATACACGGTCGTGCCGCCTTGTTTGTCGATCAACAGCACGTTGTAGGGCTCGCTGCGTGCGCCTTCCATGCCCGGAGAGCCATGCGGCATACCGGGAACAGCCAAACCGGTGGCGCGGGGGCGCTCCTTGAGCAGCCGTTTGATATCCTGCGCCGGCACGTGCCCCTCGATGGCGTAACCGTCGACCAGCGCGGTATGGCATGAACCAAGCGCAGTGGAAATACCCGCACGCTCACGTGCTTCCTTGTTGCCAACATCATTGGTATTCACGGTAAAGCCATTGGCACGCATGTGATCAACCCATTTCGCACAGCACTTGCAGGTCGGGCTCTTGTAGACCTCGACTGTTGCGGCGGCGGCAAAGGATGCCGCGCCGAGCAAAGCAGCGACGGTGAGCAATCTGGAGAAAAATGTGTGCATAGATATCCTCATTTGTCTTCTACGATAATTCTACCACGCATACCCTTGAAGTGTCCTGGCCGCGGGCAGGCAAAATCGACCGTGCCGACCTCGGTAAATTGCCACACCAGCTCTCCGCTCTTGCCCGGATCGACGCTTATTAGATTAGGATCAGCATGCTCCATGTCGGGAAATTTTTTCATCATCTTGGCATGTTTATCCAGCTGCGCCATCGAGCCGATCATCATATCGTGCTTTTTCTCGCCAGCATTCCTGAGGACAAACTTTACCGTCTCGCCCTGCTTCACTTTTATTTCGGCAGGCTTGAAACGGTTGTCGACCATGGTTATCTCAATGGTGCGTGACACCTTGCCCGAATCGCCGAGTTTGCCGACAGCCGCCGACCCTTCTCTGTCGTCCTGATAGGCTTGGGCAACGGCACCGGCCGGAATCAAGCTTATTGCCAAGACAGATGCGATGAAAAACTTTTTCATTTGACCCTCCTATACGTATCTAATGGATACTTCAGTGGATGCAAAGTTCTAAGGAACCGCTACAACCAGCCGGTTGCCTTGACAGGCTGAAAAGAATTTTCGTGAAAGCGCGGGTTACTTGGCTTCTGCGGCCATTTTCCGATGCGAAGCAGCCATGTTCATGTTTGCCTCGGCAGCTTGCTCATAAAAACGGATCAAGGCATGGCTATGCGCCTTCAGGTCTTCAGCCTCTCTACCATAGTGATAGCTTTCTGCTTCATATTGTTCAAGCAATTTTTTGTGCTTCTGCATTTTTTCCTGCATCGTCTGGGCCATATTTTCATAGTGCCTGGCCAACGCCTCATGATCGGCGCGGGTCTTGGCGCTCTGCACCGCCTGGGTCATGTCCATCGGGTGGTAGCGCTCCATCTGCGCGCAGGAAGCCAGCAATCCGAGAACGGCGAAGGCTGCGAAGAATGTTTTTATTTGCATGATGAGTCTCCTTAATTAAGTTACCCCCGGCAAAGCCGGGGGTTTATCTTTGTTAGCCCCTCAAAGGGGCAAAAATATGAAGCGCCTGAAGGCGCTGACTCACATACCTAACTTGAGTTGATCATAATGAGCGTCTTCTTTGTCTTGATTCCT
>JAUSLF010000022.1 GCA_030646695.1 Nitrosomonadaceae bacterium | reverse complement strand
TTCTCGTTTTGGATTATTTCAAGAATCTCAACGATACCCTGGGCCACGGCATGGGTGACCTGCTGTTGCAACAGGTTGCCCAACGGCTGTCGACCTGTGTGCGTGAAGGCGATACCGTGGCACGCCTGGGCGGTGACGAATTCGTGGTGATGCTCGAAGACTTGAGCGAGCGGCGAACGGAAGCCGCAGAACAGGTGAGGGTTGTCGGCGAGAAGATTCTTTCCACGCTCAATCAGCCCTACCAGCTTGCCAGACACGAATACCGCAACACCTCCAGTATCGGTGCCACACTGTTCAACGACTGCAAGGCCGGAATGGACGAATTGCTGCGACAGGCCGATATTGCCTTATATCAGGCTAAAGATGCGGGGCGCAATACCTTGCGTTTCTTTCAGGCACGGATGCAGGAAGAGGATAAGGTTCATACAGTCATTGAAGATGAGTTGCGCGACACGATGGGTAGTCGGCAACTTTAGTCGCATTGCCCAATCCAGATGCGAAGTCACGCAATGTTTTGTTTGAGGGACTCCGTCAAAGGAAATTTGCTGTCGCAAGACCGCCTAAGCCACTACTTATGCGAGAAGCGTGCCGTGGGCAGAAGGATTGTGTAGCCTGTGCGCGCAATTCCTTCCACGCCGCCATGGATAATTCGGTAAGATTGAGCCTGCGCATTAATCTGGTGCGCGTTTTGTTCAGATGATCATCCATTATGAAAATTCACGAATATCAAGGTAAGGAAATCCTGCGTCAGTTTGGCGTAGCCACGCCGCGTGGCACAGCGTGTTTCAGTGTGGACGAAGCGGTGGTGGCCGCTCAGGCTTTGGGGGGTACGGTTTGGGTGGTGAAGGCGCAGATACACGCGGGTGGACGGGGTATGGGCGGAGGCGTCAAAGTCGCCCGTAGTCTGGAAGAAGTGCGTCTGGCCGCAGAGCAGATACTCGGTATGCAGCTGGTGACGCATCAGACCGGGCACGAGGGGCAACGGGTGCGCCGCTTGCTGGTCGAAGAGGGTGCGCAGATCGCCCGTGAATTCTATCTCGGCATGGTGATAGATCGTGACGCGCAGCGCGTGGCCTTGCTGGCCAGCAGCGAGGGTGGCATGGAAATTGAAGAAGTCGCCATGCATAGCCCGGAAAAAATCCATACGCTGCGTATCGATCCGGTCGCAGGCTTGAGTACGGACGAGGCTGCGCAGGTCGCGCGCCAGATCGGCATTCCCGAAGCCTCCGTCGCGGGAACGGTGACCGTGTTACAGGGGCTGTATCGCGCGTTTGTCGAGAAAGAGGCGATGTTGGCGGAAATTAATCCATTGGTGCTGACAGCGGACGGACGTGTGTTGGCACTGGATGCGAAATTCAATTTTGATAGTAACGCCTTGTTCCGCCACCCTGAAATCGTGGCTTTTCGCGATCTGGATGAAGAAGACCCGACAGAAATCGAGGCGTCCAAATTTGACTTGAGCTATATTTCGCTGGATGGCGATATTGCCTGTCTGGTGAACGGCGCGGGTCTGGCAATGGCGACCATGGATATTATTAAACTGTATGGCGGTAACCCGGCAAATTTTCTTGATGTCGGCGGCGGTGCGAGCCGCGAAAAAGTGACCGAAGCGTTCAAGCTGATGCTGAAAAATCCCAACCTGAAAGCGATACTGGTCAATATCTTCGGTGGCATCATGAAATGTGATGTGATTGCAGAAGGTATTGTTGCGGCGGTGCGCGAGGTGCATTTGAGCGTGCCGCTGGTAGTGAGACTGGAAGGGACCAATGTGGAGCTGGGCAAGAAGATACTGGCTGAATCAGGGCTGCCCATTATTTCAGCGTCGGACATGGCGGAGGCAGCCGAAAGAGTCGTTGCTGCTGCGAGGGGTATGTAAGTGTCCATTTTAATTGATAAAAATACCCGTGTCATGACGCAGGGCATGACCGGTAAGGTCGGTCAGTTTCACACCACCAACTGCATTGCCTATGCGAATGGCGCGAACTGTTTTGTTGCGGGCGTGACGCCGAGCAAGGGCGGGCAGAGTTTTGAGGGCGTGCCGATCTACAACAGCGTGCTGGAAGCAAAAAAACAGACCGGCGCTACAGTTTCTGTTATTTACGTGCCGCCCGCTTATGCCGCTGCCGCGATCGACGAGGCGGTCGAGGCTGATCTGGATCTGGTGATCTGCATTACCGAAGGTATACCGGTGCATGACATGCTGCGCACGCGTTACAGGATGTCCCGCAAGGGGATGGCGACTTTCAGCGAGAGCAACGGCGCTCTCGCGAAAGATCGGACACCGGGCTGTCGCACCTTGTTGATCGGCCCGAATTGTCCGGGGCTGATTACCCCCGACGAACTCAAAATCGGCATCATGCCCGGCCACATTCACAAGAAGGGCCGCATCGGTGTGGTATCGCGCTCCGGTACTCTGACCTACGAAGCAGTGGCGCAATTGATGGAGCAGGGGTTGGGGCAATCCACCTGTATCGGCATCGGCGGCGACCCGGTTAACGGCTTGAAGCACCTCGATGTGATGCAATTGTTCAACAACGATGACGCAACCGATGCGGTTGTGATGGTGGGAGAAATTGGCGGCTCCGACGAGGAAGACTGCGCCCGCTGGGTCAGGGACAACATGCAGAAGCCGGTGGTGGGTTTCATCGCCGGGGTAACTGCACCGGCGGGCAAGCGCATGGGGCACGCCGGTGCGATCATTTCCAGCGGCAAGGGCACGGCACAGGAAAAACTTGCGGTAATGGAAGAATGTGGGATTAAAGTGACACGTAATCCGGCAGAGATGGGCAAGCTGCTCAAATCGGTGTTGCGATAATCAGATTTATAGCTATGGCCGCCTTGCAATGACCTTGTTCTCGATAATATTCGCTCTCCTGCTGGAGCAATGGCGCCCCACTGGCAATCGTAATCAAGCCATACTGCTGTTTGCCTCCTATGCCGATGCGTTGGAGCGCTATTTCAACACCGGCGTAGGCCGTCATGGCGTCGCAGCATGGATCGCTGCAGTGTTCCCGCTATTGCTGCTCACCGGCGCGATCTATTATTTTCTGCTTGGTCTGAGCCCACTGCTGGCGTGGGCTTGGAATGTGGTGGTGCTTTATTTCACCATGAGCTTTCGCCAGTTCAATCACTTGTTCGCCGGAATCAACCGGGCTCTCAAGAATGGGGATCTGCCGCAGGCTCGAGAACTGCTGCGGCAATGGCGCGGAACACCTGCGGATGAGCTCAGCAGCGAGATGATTGCACGGGTTGCGATTGAATTGGGACTGGTGCATTCGCACCGCTACGTGTTCGGGGTGATCGTCTGTTTTGCTTTGCTGCCGGGACCGCTGGGTGCGGTGCTGTATCGTCTCGCGGAGTTGCTGAGCGAGCGTTGGGGCAGCCGCCCGGAAGAAGAATTCGGTGCATTCGGCCAATTTGCCGCAAAGGCGTTCAAAGCCATAGACTGGCTACCGGCAAGATTGACTGCGGTAAGTTTCGCCATCGCCGGTAACTTTGAGGATGCGATTTATTGCTGGCGTGCGCAGGCCGCATCATGGGCGAATCATACCCAAGGCATCATTCTCGCTAGTGGTGCGGGTGCGCTGGGCATACGCCTGGGAGATTCACTGCAGGAAGCCAGCAGCGTTCACTACCGCCCGGAACTGGGTGTGGGCGAAGAAGCCGACATGGATTTTCTGCAAAGCGCCACCGGCCTGATCTGGCGTACCCTGGTGTTGTGGCTGACGCTGCTGTTGCTGCTGGGAATTGCGAGTTGGGCGGGATAGAGACATCAGATCAGTTAACGGGACTGCAATGCGTTTAATCACAGCAATTTTTATTGTTTCAGTGCTTGCGGGTTGTGCAGCAATGGGGTGGGGGCAGCGCCCTGCCGGACCGCTGCCGCCGAGTACGCGCCCCACCTATAACCTTTCCGGCTACCCGCCAGCTTTCAAGGATGGTTATATCGATGGCTGCGAAACCGCCAAGAAGACTGCCTACGGATACAAGGATGAACGCCGCTTTTCTGCCGATAATCAATATCGCACGGGCTGGAACGATGGCTTCAGCCTGTGTCGTGGCAAACGCTAGTAACCGCAGACAAACTCACAAATGATTTCCTTTTACGGTCTCTCATGAAACGTTTACTCCCGCTGGTGCTGTGCTGTTACGCATTCCCCATGTTCGCCCAGCAACCCAAGCATTACGCACCACCGTCACCCGCTTTATCCGTAGCCGCCAAGGCTTACATTCTCATTGATTTCCAGAGTGGCCAGACGTTGCTCGGCCAGAATATCCATGAACGCATCGAACCGGCATCGCTCACCAAACTGATGACAGCGCATGTCGTTTTCTCTGCCATCAAACAGAAGCGCATCACCCTGACTCAAACCGTACCCGTGTCGGAACGCGCCTGGCGCACACAAGGCTCGCGCATGTTCATCGAGCCCAACAGACCGGTAACAGTAGACGAGCTGATACGCGGCATGATCATCCAATCCGGTAATGACGCCTGCATCGCGCTGGCGGAAGCCATCGCCGGCTCGGAAGAGGTTTTCGCACAAATGATGAATAAGGAAGCCAAGCGCATGGGTATGGAAAATACCCACTTCGCCAATTCCACCGGCCTGCCGCATCCAGAACACTTTACTACCGTCCACGATCTCGCCTTGCTGGCGGCAGCCATGATCCGGGACTTCCCGGAATACTATCCTCTCTATTCGCTGCGGGAATACACCTACAACAAGATTACCCAGCCCAACCGCAACCGGCTGCTGTGGCTCGACCCCAACGTAGACGGCCTCAAGAGCGGGCATACTCAAACTGCTGGCTACTGCCTGATCACTTCCGCCAAACGCAACGAGCGGCGGCTAATCTCTGTAGTGATGGGAACTGCCTCCGACAATATGCGCACCATGGAAAGCCAGCGCCTGTTGAATCACGGTTTCCAGTTCTACGATACCGTGCGCCTATACCGGAAGGAACAGGAGGTGACTACCATGCAACTATGGAAAGGCGCACAGAACACGCTCCGGACAGGATTCAGCCAGGATCTTTACTTCTCGCTGCCGAAAGGGCAGAGCGATAAACTGAAAGCCACCATGGAATACCAGCGGCCTCTGGTTGCGCCCGTCAGTGCAGGACAAAAAGTGGGTACGGTGAAATTCTCACTCGATGGCGAGCCAATGGCCGAGTACCCGCTGGTGGCCCTGGAGACCGTAGGTATCGCCAACATTTTTGGTCGCACTTGGGATAGCATACAATTGCTGCTCAACTAATTTTCCACCGCAGAAACCTTCAAGGATCAGTATGATTTATCTCAATGGCGACTTCATGCCTATCGAAGAAGCACGCATTCCGGTGCTGGACCGGGGTTTCATTTTCGGTGACGGTGTATACGAAGTGATCCCCGTGTATTCGCGCAGGCCTTTCCGGCTGGCCGAGCATCTGCGCCGCTTGCAGCACAGCCTCGACGGCATTCGTATAACAAATCCACATTGCGACGCCGAGTGGGGCAATCTGCTGGAACGACTCATCGCCGGCAACGAAGGTGACGACCAATATCTCTACTTGCATATCACGCGCGGTGTGGCCAAGCGCGATCACGCTTTCCCCAAAGGTGTCGCGCCCACGGTATTCATCATGAGCAACCCGCTGCTGACCCCGCCCAAGGAGCTGCTTGCCAGCGGCGTTGCCGCCATCACCGCCAGCGACAACCGCTGGCTGCGTTGCGACATCAAGGCAATTTCGCTGCTGCCTAACGTGTTGCTGCGCCAGATGGCGGTGGACGTGGGTGCGGTGGAAACCGTGCTGCTGCGGGATGGCTTCATGACCGAGGGTGCGGCCAGCAATATTTTCGTGGTGAAAGATGGAGTCCTGCTGGCTCCGCCGAAGAACCATCTGATGCTGCCCGGTATTACCTACGATGTCGTACTGGAACTGGCGGCTGCCCATGACATTCCGTACGAGGTGAGAGAAATCTCTGAATATGAAGTGCGCACCGCCCAGGAATTGCTGTTGACCTCCTCCACCAAGGAAATCATGCCCATCACCCGTCTCGATGGCAAGCCGGTGGGTGATGGCAGCCCCGGAAGAATGTTTGCACAACTGTACCAGCTCTACCAGAATTACAAGGTCACGGTCATGCGCGGCAACACCCCCAACACTTAAAGTGGGGCTGCCAATCCATCTGCGCTGAAAACATATGACTGAGCCACCCTCGCTGATCGACTATCCCTGCGACTTCCCCATCAAGATCATGGGGCACGCGGATACACTAGCGGGGCAAGCAGCCGTTGGCGCGGAACACACCCTTGTTCAGCAAAGTTTCCCCCAGGCGGTGTTGATGATCGTGAAGCGGCATGCTCCTGATTTTGACGATACCAGCATGGCAATAAAAATCAGCAAGAAAGGCGCCTATCTGAGCCTTACCTGCACCATCCGTGCCGTTTCCCGCACTCAACTGGATGCGCTCTATCAGGAATTGTGCGACCATCCGTCGGTAGTGATGGCGCTTTGAACCCAGACATGGATACCTTCTGCCCGGCAGCAGAAACTGAAGGTTCAAAGCTCAGGATCAGATACCGTGGCGTGGTGGACTATCTGCCCACGTGGCAGGCAATGAAGGATTTCACCGCGTCCCGCACGCAGGATACACCCGATGAAATCTGGCTGTTGCAGCATCCGCCAGTCTATACCCAAGGGGTGGCGGGCAAGCCGGAACACCTGCTGCACAACAACGGCATTGAGGTGATCCGGGTCGATCGCGGCGGGCAAATCACTTACCATGGCCCCGGCCAGATCGTCGCTTATCTGCTGCTGGACATGCGCCGGCATAAACTCGGGGTACGTGAACTGGTCAGAAGAATGGAAAGCGCCGTGATAGACTTGCTGCAGGACAATCACATCAGTGCCGAAGGCCGCACGGATGCGCCCGGCGTATATGTGAACGGCGCCAAAATCGCGGCGCTGGGCCTGAAAATAAAGAACGGTTGCTGCTACCACGGCCTGGCACTTAATGTGCACATGGATCTGGCTCCGTTTAGCGCGATTAATCCCTGCGGCTATGCGGGATTGCAGGTAACGCAAACGCATGACCTTGGAATAGCCGACGGACTTGAGATACTGAGCAGCAGGCTCGCAGAGAAATTACAGACACGAATTATCGAAGGAAAAAGCTCCCACCATCATGACCACTGAAACCCGCCAGAAAGGCGCGGATAAAACCGCGCGTAATCCGATCAAAATTGTTCCGCAGACCGAATTTCTGCGCAAACCGTCATGGATACGGGTGCGTTCCTCCAACAGTCAGGAGTTCTACGAAGTCAAGCGCATCCTGCGCGAACAGAAACTGCACACGGTGTGCGAGGAAGCTTCCTGCCCCAACATCGGCGAGTGCTTCGGCAAGGGTACCGCCACCTTCATGATCCTGGGCGATCTCTGCACCCGCCGCTGCCCGTTCTGCGATGTGGCGCACGGCAAACCGTTGCCGCCGGACGCCGAAGAACCGCTGCATCTGGCACAGTCGATCGCCGCCATGAAGCTGAAATACGTCGTCATCACCAGCGTCGACCGCGATGATCTGCGCGACGGTGGCGCCCAGCATTTTGCCGATTGCATCCGCCAGGTGCGCGCGCATTCGCCGCAGACAAAAATCGAAATCCTGGTACCTGATTTCCGTGGTAGGCTGGAAGCCGCGCTGGAAAAATTATCTGCCTGCCCGCCTGATGTGCTGAACCATAATCTCGAAACCGTGCCGCGCCTCTACAAGCAGTGTCGCCCTGGCGCAGATTATGTCCATTCGCTGAAACTGCTGCAGGATTTCAAGGCACGGTTTCCCGCAGTCCCCACCAAATCCGGATTAATGCTGGGCCTGGGCGAAACCGACGAGGAAATCCTGGAAGTGTTGCGTGACCTGCGTAAGCACGCTGTCGAGATGCTCACAATAGGCCAGTATCTGCAACCCAGCACCGGACACTTGCCGGTGCTACGCTATGTGCCGCCGGAAGGCTTCAAGGAATTTGAGCGCGCCGCTGTGGCGATGGGTTTCAGCCATGCTGCCTGCGGACCGATGGTGCGTTCCAGCTATCACGCCGACCAGCAGGCGCATGAAGCCGGCGTGATATAACGAATACCCGGGGGGACAAGATGCCGCAGACTATATACCTCGATCCTGCTTACCGGAAAACAATGCCTCCGCAAACCGGAACGGGAGGCAGCGTGGCCATCGTTTCCATTACGAATTGGAACGGCAGAAGCTGCCGGTCGCTGCGTGCCACCAGCGCTTTTCTTGTTTTATTCTTCCTTTCCTCGCCCGTCTTCGCTGCCGGCATCGACACTCTTTCCAACGAGGAGGCCGTCGATGGCCTGAAGCAAGCGCTTGCTCAGAGCGTCACTGTGGCGACCAGCAAGCTGACAGTGAGCAACGGATTTCTCGGCAATGCCGGAGTCAGGATCCCGCTGCCCAGGTCGCTGCAAAAAGCGGAAGGGGCGATGCGCAGTTTCGGCATGAAAAAGCATGCTGATGCATTGGTCATCGCCATGAATCGCACGGCAGAAGCAGCGGCGCCTGAAGCCATGATATTGCTGGTAGATGCCGTGAGAAAAATGACGGTGGCAGATGCCAAAGGAATCCTTGCCGGCGATGATGATGCGGCTACTGAATACTTCCGCGCTGCCACCTCGGGTCCGCTCGCCGAAAAACTCCTGCCCATCGTGAGAAAAGAAATTGCCCAGACGGGACTGCTCAACCAACTCAACGAGTTTATCCGCAGAGGCGTGAAGTTAGGCCTGGTGACGGAAAAAGAGGTGGACGTCGAAAACTACCTGACACAAAAAATCCTGGATGGTTACTTTCTGATGATGGCGGAAGAAGAACGCGCCATCCGCAAAGACCCGATTGGTCAGGGTAACAAGCGGCTGCAGGAAGTATTCGGCGCACTCAAGTAAAACTTGAGTCATGTGGCTGGAATAGCGCATCAATTCCAGTCAAGCGAACCTTGTGCTGCACCTTGGTCACGTCCAAAACGGTTACTGTGTTGCCATTGGCAATCCCTACCACCTTGCCGGTGAAGTTCGCCCATGCCGAAAAAGACAAAACCAGCACAAGGATGGCTCCTACGATAGTCCGCGAAAGATCACAAGCACTTACCGCTTCTTACAGGCTATTTTCCACAACGCCGCCGCCATACTGCCAGGCGCGACTGGCTCCCAATTACTAGGCTTCGTGCCGGTAGAAATTACTTCGCCTCTGGCCATATTCTCAGAGTGGTAAGTTGCGTAGAGTGACCGAATCTTCTCCTCTTTGCAGTCGTATTCACTTTGTCCTCTTATTGACATATACGGCTTACCAGAAATCTTGTCAGCCATATTGTAGTCAAGCAGATCCCACATTTTTACCCTATTGCCCGTCTTGCGAATGGTGGCGGGATCGGCGTAGATGGTAAAAGTTCCATCAAAGCTAACCAAAACCCACCCCGTAGCGAGGCTTTGTGCTGCCGCAACCATTTTAGGAAACTTTAGGATTTCCTTGGAAAGCTCATGCCCCTGCGCTGAAGCCAGGCGATACCACTTCACGGCTTCCTGATAATCCTGGGTTACGCCATGGCCATTTTCATACGTCCAACCAAGGCTAAATTGCGCATTTACATTTCCCTGCGCCGCAGCTAGGCGATACCACTTCATGGCCTCCTGATAGTCTTGGGTTGCGCCTTCGCCATTGTGATACATTGAACCAAGCATAGCTTGCGCCTCTGCATTTCCCTGCTCTGCTGCCAGGCGATACCACTTCAGGGCTTCCCAATAATCCTGGGTTATGCCTTCGCCATCGCGATACATCGCACCAAGGTCAGTTTGCGCACTTGCATCTCCCCGTTCAGCTAACGGCCTCAATATCTTGATAGCTTGTGCGTAGTCACCTTTACGGCTAGCTGCTTTCGCATCATTGAGGTCTCGCTCTTGCAGGTAGCGCGCTACGGCCGGATGTTTCTTGAGGATGTCGTCTGCTGGGTGCTGAGGTCGCTTAGATTGCGCTTGCATGGTTGCGAGGTTTTTCGCTGCCGCAACCATTTCAGGGCGCTTTAGGATTTCCTTGGCAGGCTCATCCCCCTGCGCCGCAGCCAAGCGATACCACTTCAGGGCTTCCTGATCATCTCGGGTTATACCATAGCCCTTGGCATACATCACACCAAGGCTATATTGCGCATTTATATCCCCCTGCGCCGCAGCCAAGCGATACCACCCCAAGGCTTCCTGATCATCCCGGGTTACGCCCTGTCCTTTGTGATACATCGAACCAAGGCTAAATTGCGCAATTGCAAACCCCTGCGCCGCAGCCAGGCGATACCACTTCAGGGCTTCCTCAAAATCTTGGGGTACGATTTCGCCATTGTGATACATCATACCAAGGTAATCTTGCGCGTCTGCAAGTCCCTGCGCCGCAGCCAAACGATACCACTTCACGGCTTCCCGATAATCTTGGGTTACACCTTTGCCATCGCGATACATCCAACCAAGGAGCATTTGTGCATTTGCATTTCCCTGAGCAGCTAACGGCCTAAATAGCTTGAAAGCTTGTACGTAATCACCTTTGCTGTAGGCTTTTGCCGCATCATCGATGGGCGCTGCGATCGCAGTACCGACACCAAGCATGCAGTATATGCATGCAGCAGTGATCCAACGCTGAAAAAACATGATGATGTTGTGGGGCATGATGTCGTGCTTATGGGTGAGCATTCAGACTACCTTTCCAGAAACCTACTAAAAACATCGTGCAGAGAAGCTACTCTGGCGCTCTGTAATTACATCAAATGCAGGTGCCAGACCGAGATCCCTTCGTTGCCCCTGCCTGATAACGATGGGAGCTAACCGACTAGGCCGCAAGCGGCCGGGTCCGGGTTGAGCTCCAGGTTAGACCGCTCATTGTCGACGTACCTTACAATATGAAGACCCTTGTGAAGACCGATAATCACGACGCAGCGAAAAGCTGTGAGCCTAGGTAGGTACTGTTCGAGAATGACTTCCATGCGCTGGATGTTGTCCTTACGATCAAAGGCCATTACATCATCGAAAGCGATAAGAAGAAGAGTATTTTTCGGATAGGATTTGGCCAACTTCCGTTCAATTGCATCGGATAACAGCTTTGATTCTCGTTCGATAACTTCTGCTTGAGATACCATCTCGCTCTGCACTTCAATGCTCAACCCTGTCCTTTTTGTACCATGTTTCGTAACTTTTCCTAGGCCAGAGACCTCTTCTGTTTCGTGCAAATAGCGCATTCTCAAGTACTCATCTTCGCCCTCATGCGCCATCGTAACCTCAATATACGATATTGGAGATTTCTCTTTCCTGTTATCTGAAACTATTGCGTCGAAATTTTGATTTCCAATCTTCAGTGCTATCGACACATCTGCACTTTCGTTGAAATATCTGGAAGCTAATAAACCTATCGGAATTGCTTCATTCATTAATTCCTTCGCCAGGTCCTTTCCGAGTCGGAATTAAGGGGCCAGGTTCAAATTATTTTCTACATGTGCAATATCACGACGGCAATGCCGCCGCTTTTTTCTGCACTACGGAGCCCACACGATGAAACTCGATCTGCTCGCCGCAGCACGCGCACTCTGTCAGCTCAACACGCAGGCGGCTTCGCAAGCGCCGGTCACCGCCGAGAATAGAAAAAGGGGATGCAACCCTTATTCACACATCAAGCCAGTGCGGGTGAGACGAGGCATGCAGAAAGTCTAGCATGGTAAATGGCTGCATCCCCTTTTCCCATGTTGCGCATGTTGCGGGAATAGCGTGGTGATTATGCCCGGAGAAGGTAGCTTTACAAGGGGCATAGGCCTTAAGGTCACCCAGCAAGCTGATGGTGAGCAGTTCAGTCCGCCTTTACGGTAATACGCGGCTTCGCTGCTACCTTTATATGCGGCTTCTTTGCAGGATTAACGATTGCCGCATCCACGACTGCGGGAGCATCGGTTTCTGAAGGTCTCAGTCCAATTCTGGAAACGCCAATCATTACTCCTGGAAGTAATGCGTCAAGTTCGGGGCCAACAGGCCCCACGCCAATCTGGAACTCAACCGACAGGGTGTAGCGCCCTTCGTGAAGCCCATAGTGCTTGACCAGTACCGCCGCAAGATCACGAGTGGATAGGGGCTCATCAGCAAGCGCTGGTGGCTGAACTGCATTGATGTCATTAATGGACATGGACAGCCTCCCACTTTGGTTGTGCTAGCCCACTCGACATATACGAGTTCCATTCAGGAACGTCGAGCCTCACCCGGACGTTGTGGTTAATATCCGCCCGGACATTGACAAAAGCATCCACGGCGCGCACAACCACGTCGTTGAGAGAAACACCATCAGCCAAGGCACGCAGTACGGCCCCCTTGTGCAAGGTAGGCGGAATGCGGACGTTGAATTGCCCCTTCAATGGCTTCTGTGGCTCTCTACCAAGAGAGGCGCAAGTATCAATGTAATCATCAACTGCCGCCTCAAACTCTCTCTGCAGCTCTGCTGGCGACTCAGCCTCGTATGTTACTAAATCATCAATGAACAGAATCTTCCCACGACAAACCCGGCGAGCCATATCCAGCTCTGCCGTACCTTCGTAGTCCTTGTACTTGAGAATGTCCACGCTGCCCTCTCTATATAAATCCGTAAGTTCTCAGATGGTCAACCACATTGGCGATGCAACCCTTGTCCACGTCTGGCGATGGATGTGGCTGATGGCAGATAATTAGTGCGTTCTTGGCATGATGAAAGAATTTCCTACGCGATCCCTTGCCCTTAAGTAGGGTGTAGCCCAAACCCTCCAAAATACTTTTCAGCTCGCCCCATTTAAGGTCAGCGGGTGGTGGTTTCGCACACAACTTCTCCAGAGCTTTGTGATGCTTCGCCATTCAGATTAGCCGAGAGGTAAATTATTGTAACTGAAAAATGGTTTCGTGTTGCAAGATAATTTGCCTCTCGGCAAAGTACCTGCTGCTCACGGCAGCAGTAGCTATGGTACCGGATACCCCACCATTCAGGCGGGAGGTTTTCACTTCTTTACTCGCTAGATCTGTTCAATACGGAATATTGTCTAAGATGTGGAAACAGATCTCAGATCTGACTGCAATGCGGCAACACTTCCCTCTATTGCGTCAGGCTAAATGTACGCGCGCCGCTCAATTCAGCTCGTCATCTTTCCAGTACTTGGTCCCTTTAACCGTGGCCTGAAGCGCAAGCCCGCTTTCCGTTAATTGATAAATTGTTATGCCGCTGAGGAGAATCTCGCCGCCTACAGCCGCACCTTTGTCGCTGGCCTTAGCCGCTGCATCGGCATGTGCGCCGAATTCCCAGCCGCTGTCGACAAACTTTGTCAGGGTCGCCTGATCATGAAAAATAAATACAGCGCGGAAATCCTTAACACCCAGTCCTAAGCCGATACCAAGCTCTCCCATTTTCATGAAAACGGACTTAGTTTTGTTGCCGCTAACAACCCCATAACCGCCGCCGAAGCTGGCAAAAATTACATTGACATTGGCGTTGCTGAAGACTGCATAACCGGGTGCCGCTGCAATCTGGGCTCTCGCCCCAGGGCGAACTTTATAAAGCGCCGACAGTGTCTCGTTTTTCATAGAGAGAATAGCCTGACGTTTCCCTTCCGGGGTTGCACCACCCGTGGTGGCACAACCACCCAGAATGAGGGTAATTACAAGGCTGCACAACCCAATTTTTACTCGTTCCATATTTCTGGCTCCTGTTAAAAATGGGAGACTATCCCCCAACTCAATCTCACTTTGCTGCTTTCTTCCCTTCTTCTGCCAGCTTTGCGGCGAGCCAGTCGATCAAGTCTCCGGTCAGCCTGTCACCCGCTTCGGTCAAGGCATAGACCGCACCTGTGGCATTGGCCGTGGGAGCCGCCTGTTCCACGCTGAAGCTGCGCTGAGCCAGCAACCGGCGAGTCCCGCGCTCGACCAGACTGGCGCGCAATCTGACTACCACACGGCTTTGCTCGACCGTATCAAATACCTGGGAAAATTCTTCCAGTCCAAGGCGCAATACATAGTCCGCCCGCACGCCATCACCGGCACTCACTACTCCGTTGTTGATAACGGCGGCGATACGGCTCCTGATGCGCTGGGTGAGCAATGCTGCAGGTGCGGCAGCCCAGCGGCTGTTGGCGTAACCATGCGCTTGCGCGGGATCGTGATATGCCAGACGATACTGAATCGCCTGGCTATCCAGCCAGGCGGGTGCTGTTGCCTCCGCTACCAGCAAGCTTGCCATCAGTTGCGGCTGGCCGGACAGGGCAGAAGCAGCGGGGACATCTGCTGGCGGTTGCAAACCAAAGTCATACACCGTTGGCGCTATTCGGGCTTGGGGCGTGATGGCGCAGCCTGTGAGCAGCATCATTGCAATTAAAATAATTTTTTTCATTTGGATAGACCCTGTGGCGGTATAAAACCATCTTCTCCTGGTCCTGGCAGCGGTGGCGGTCTGCCAAACAGCAGGCTGCGAGGCTGTTCTTCCAGTTGCAGCAGAACGCGATCCATGCCGCGAGTGCTGCGCGCAATGCCATGGCTTGCATCACGCAGTTTAGGCAGGGTGTCTGCGAGCTCTTCGGCAGTGTCGGACAAGCTGTCAACTATCCCTCCCTGCTGGTTTATTTTTACCACAATCTGGTTGAGATCTGTCATCAACTGGTTGGTGCGTTTCAGCGTGACGCTGGCCTCAGCGGTCAATTCTGGCAAAGCCTTGAGTCCCGGCTCCAATTGATCGGTAATGCTATCGAAACGGCCGCTTGCCGCCTCCACGTTTTTCAGAATGTGCGAGATGTGCACCTGATTCTGCTCACCCAACAATGTATTCAGACGCCCTGACAGTTCATTTGCATTGCTCAGCAGGTGTTGCCCGGCATCGGCTATGTTATCCAATGCGGAAGGACGCAGCGGAATGCGCGCGGGATTGTCCGGATCAGTCTGCATGCGCTCAACATGTTTGCCATCATCATTCAATTGTATGAATGCAAGGCCCGTCAAACCTTGATAACCCAACTGTGCGTAAGTGTTTTTGGTCAGCGGTATATTTCGATCCACGGCAACGCGGACGAAAATAAGGTGCGTATTTTCCGGATCCAGGCGGATATCCTCCACTTTGCCGACGCTCACGCCACGGTAACGGACCGCCGCTTGCGGATTCAGTCCCGTTACCGGAACTTCCGACACCAGCAAGTATCTGTCACGCACCACGGTTTCACCGCCGAACCAAACGGCGACCGCAGCCACTGCCATACTCAGAAGTATTACGAATAGACCGGCTGCAAGGGCATGGGCACGATTTTCCATGATACCTCCTTATAAGATATAGCCATTATTTCCCAACGTCTTCTTACCACGCTCACCGAGAAAAAATTTGGTGATGAATGGATGGCTAATACTGATTACTTCCCCCAGACTGCCCAGCGCCAACAAGCGCTGCTCGGCCAACACTGCCACGCGATCTGCCAGCGCCGCCAGCGTATCCAGATCATGTGTCGCCATGACGATGGTCAGCGTCAATTCAGTGCGCAATGCCTGAATCAGCTTGACGAAGCCTTCGCTTAGTACCGGATCCAGCCCGGAAGTCGGCTCGTCCAGAAACAGCAGCTCCGGATCCAGTGCCATGGCGCGTGCCAGCGCGATCCGTTTGATCATTCCGCCGGAAAGCTCGGCGGGCATCTTGTTCGCATGCTCCGCGTCAATCTCCACCATCTTGAGCTTAAGCATGACCAGGTCGCGTATCATGCGCTCGTCCAGCGTGCGCAGCTCGCGCATTGGCAGCGCAATATTGTCGAACACCGACAGTGCGCTGAACAAGGCGCCCTTCTGAAACAAAACCCCACAGCGGTTGCGCATGTCTTGCAGCTCATTGCGGTCGGCATCATGTACGGGCTGACCAAAAACCCGCACTATCCCTTGTGCTGGCGTTTCCAAACCCAGCATCTGCCGCAGCAGCACGGTCTTGCCGCTGCCGGAACTGCCTACCAGCGCCAGCACCTCGCCGCGATGCACACACAGATTGATGTCCTCGTGCACCACATGGTTGCCAAAACGGCTATGCAGCCCTTCAACCTCGATAATGCAGTTTGCGTTCGCTTCGTTCGCCATCACATTATGGCCCTACTTGATTCCCACATCGGAGAAAATAACGGCGAAAATTGCATCGATGATAATGACAA
Source organism: Nitrosomonadaceae bacterium (assembly GCA_030646695.1). Taxonomy (GTDB): domain Bacteria; phylum Pseudomonadota; class Gammaproteobacteria; order Burkholderiales; family Nitrosomonadaceae; genus VFJL01. The sequence goes on along the minus strand of JAUSLF010000022.1, from coordinate 56,637 downwards.
CAGTGATCGCGGTCACCACTGAACTGGTAGTACCCGCCCCCAGGCTTTCGGTGTCGGACTTGATCCGCAAACCGAAATGGCAGGCAATGAGCGCGATTATCATGCCGCACACCACGCCCTTACCCAGCCCCAGCCATAAATTGGCGAGCGGCACCGCATCCGGCAGCTTGTTGAGAAAAAAATGATAACTCAGCCCTAACTGCAGTTCGGCGACCACCATGCCCCCCAACAACGCAATCGCACTGGTCCACAGCACCACCAGCGGCATTGCGATACCAAGCCCAATGACTTTTGGCAGCACCAGCCGCAGGCTGTGAGGGATGCCCATCACAGTCAGCGCATCCAGTTCTTCGGTTACCCGCATCACGCCCAGTTGCGCAGTCATGGAAGAGCCGGAACGTCCTGCCACCAGGATTGCCGCCAGCATCGGACCAAGTTCACGGATGATGCTCATGCCCAGAATGTTGATGATGAAAATGTCCGCGCCAAACATCTGCAGCTGTTTGGAAGAAAGATAGCTCAGCACGACGCCGATGAGGAACCCTACCAGCGCGGTAATACCCAGCGCCTGCGCGCCGGTACGGAACAGATTGGCAGAAATCTCACGCCAGGGAATGCGTGCAGGATGAGCGGCCAGATACTTCATGTCCAGCAGCAATTGGCCCGCCAGTATGACGATGCCGGTCAAATGCTCCCACAGCAGAAAAACCGCCCCGCCCAGCTTCGTGACCGGCCACAACAAATCACGCGGGGGAGGTGCAGGCAGCGGTGGCGTTTTCCCCAGGCGGCTAAACAATCTCTCCTGTTCAGGCCGCAGCAGCAAACGCGCGGGGCGGCGTGCGCCCCAGGCCCGCCACAACAGTACCGCCCCGGCGTCATCCATCTGCTCGATCCCGGTCAAATCCCAATGTAATCTCGGGTCGGCGGCATAGCTGGCCAGTTCATCGGATAACGCCTGCAGCCGCTGCTCCAGTCCAGCCAAAGTGCAATTACCAGTAAGCAGCAAACACGGCGTGCCATCCTCGCCGGTTACCCGGCGCAGCAGCATTGATGGATCACTCGGTTGATTCTCTGGCATCAGGATGGAAGCAACCCCGTTTGTTGAAACAGAGATCTGCGCTGCACGTTACAACCCGGATGGATTCCCCTAGTAGACCCCATCCATGGTTTTCCGGTCAAGTATCAAACTCAATGTTTATGCCGCATGGGTTGAGTATGCAATTTTGCGGGCTGGTCTGTAATGCGGAGTTGATAAGCATCATGGCAGGCAACACACTTGGTCATCGACTCGCTTAATTGCTTCAGCGTGTGTTTGGAATTTTTCAACGATTCTGCGTCAGCGGCTATCTGGTCAAAATCCTTGTGCACCGACATGCCCAGCTGCATGAACTCCTGCGGCAGCACCGCCTGCATGTGATCTTCGCTCTTGTGTGCCATGCCCGTACCCAGCGGGCGTGCATGACGAGCCACCGCCGCCATGTCGTCCCTGGCAAGCGCAGACAGAATATTCTGTGTTCCTGCGAGCAGCGCGCGCATTTCAGTAAGGATGTGGTCTCGTTGCATCTCGGTGATGGACAGGACTCGACGTTCATCAATATCACTCGCCGTCACAGTCGTGGCGATTAGGCACAATGCCATAGCAAAAATTTTCTTCAAGTTAATCTCCCGTATAACACCAATGTTCAAATCCAGTCGCCCGTAACAGTGCGGCATCAATCCTGTCCCAGGCTTGGCTGTTGTTACTCAACCGCCAAGCCGGCTTCTTTCCACTGCGGCCAACCTTCCCGGTAATAAAGCACCTTGCTCCATCCCCATGCCACGGCTTTCTCGCTGGCAATTGAACTGCCCTTGCAGTTGACGCCATTGCAGTAAAAAATCACCGTTTGGTCTTTTTTTACAATGGCGCTCAAATTCTCCTCGGTGAAATTCTCACTGTTGATAGCCAGATGTCTGGCGCCCGGTATATGGCCGCTGTTGAAATCCTCCGCCCGGCGCACATCGACAAAGATGAAGTCTTTATCAAACAGCATCTTGGCGGTAACGGTGCCGATGGTGCTGGCTCCGGCTACCTTGGCCGGGGCCAGATCCGCAGCCAGCGCAGAGGCCGCCAGAAATAATAAAACCCAGGGCAACAGGAGATAATTTTTCATTTCACAGCTTCAAGTTTGAATGCGGCCATCAGTCCCGACCGCGCCATAGTAGAACCCGAGGGGTTTTCCGGTCAAGCAATGGATGCAGCGCAAACCGGCGGTGCCAGGCCAGACACCATGCCTATCCTGACGAATCAGTCGGTGGGGCATCACTGAGCGGCTCCCTGGCCTTGAATGTTCGGCATATCTGTCCTACAAACAAAATGTTAACCGTTATTGTCCGTCTGGCCGGATTGAGTGTCACGGAACAGATGATGACATTGCCGCTGCAATACCAGCAACATCCGACCCTCGAATCGAATGAAGGATAGAAGCCATCCATGATAGATCGAAATGCGGGATTGCAACCCTTATCCATTGAGGGAGACCGCTGCGGTCCGCAAGCGGCCGGTCAATCTCCCACATGAATATCCAGACTACTGCCACTCCGGCGTGGGAACAGGAGACTCTCATCCACGCATTGCTCGATGCGGCATGCTATCCGCACACCGTCGACAGAATAACGTTGATCGAGACCCACATCTCCTTTGTGCTGCTCACCGGGCCTTATGCCTACAAAATCAAGAAAGCGGTCAATCTGGGCTTTCTCGATTTCACAACACCGGGACTGCGGCATTTTTTCTGCGAGGAGGAACTGCGGCTAAATCGCAGGCTCGCGCCCCGGCTTTATTTGGATGTCATTCCAATTAGCGGCACGCCACAAAAACCGAAGCTTGGCGCTGAATCGGATGCGTTTGAATTTGCGGTAAAAATGCGCCAGTTCGCGCAAGAAGGACTGCTGGATCGCGTTCTCTCCTGCGGCAGACTGACTGCCGAACATATCGATGCGATTGCGGCCACCGTCGCCGCTTTCCATCAGCGCATCGAATGTGCGCGACTCGATCAGGACTACGGTTGCGCATCCAGCATCGAATCGGCAATGCGCCAGAATTTCGTGCAGATCCGCAGCTTGCTCGCTACCCCCGCTGAACGCGATTCCCTGGCGCTGATTGAGGCATGGAGTCTCGCGCAGCATGCAGCGCTGCTGCCAGTGTTTGCGCAGCGGCACGAACAGCGCTTCATCCGCGAGTGCCACGGTGATCTGCATCTTGGCAATATCGCACTGGTGGATGGAGAAATCCAGGTCTTCGACTGTATCGAATTCAATCCCAATCTGCGCTGGATCGACGTCATCAACGAGATCGCCTTCCTCGTCATGGACCTGGATGAACATGGCCGGCCGGATTTCGCCTGGCGGTTCCTCAATGCCTATCTGCAGGAGACGGGCGACTATGCGGGCCTGCGTCTGCTGCACTATTACCAGATCTACCGCGCCATGGTGCGGGCAAAGGTGGCGCGCATCCGTGCTTCTCAATCGCATCTGAGCGCGCAGGACAGGAAGCTGGCGCTCGACGCCTATGCGGCCTACGCCGGTTATGCAAGCAAGGTTACCGCACCGGCGAGACCGGGGTTGATCATCACGCATGGCCTGTCGGGTTCGGGCAAGACAGCCGTGACGCAATTGCTGCTGCAGGGGCTTGCTGCCGTCCGGGTGCGCTCGGATATCGAGCGCAAGCGGTTGCAGCACGTCGCGCCGCGCTCGAAAAGTGGCTCGGGTATAGACAGCGGCATCTATGTCGAATCAGCGACGCAAGCCACGTATGAGGAACTGCGGCGCCTGGCTGGCCTCATCCTCGATGCGGGTTGTGTAGTTATCGTCGATGCGACTTTTCTGCGGCGCTGGCAACGAGACAGTCTGCGCCGGCTCGCGGCAGAACGGAATGTTCCCTTCGTCATTGTGAGCTGTCTAGCCAAAGATGAGGAACTGCGCAGACGCCTGCTGCAGCGCGAGCACGCAGGCAGGGACGCTTCCGAAGCGACACTCGAAGTACTCGCGCACCAGTTCGCGACGCAGGAGCCGCTGGAGACTGACGAGCGTGCCTTTGCAGTCATTTTCGACAGCGAGCGGGAACCGGCCAGCGAGCTGCGGCAACGGGTGAACGCTGCCTTGCAGGCAAAAAAGGCGCCATGACTTTCTTCGATGTCTTCAACGGCGATGCTGACGGCATCTGTGCCCTGCACCAGCTGCGTTTGGTGCAGCCCCGCGATGCCGTGCTGGTGACCGGTGTCAAGCGCGACACTGCGCTGTTGCAGCGCCTGATCGCCGCGCCCGGCGATCACGTTACCGTACTCGATATTCCGCTGGATCGGAATCGCGGCGCGCTGCTGGCGCTGCTGCAGGCAGGCGTGCACGTACGCTATTTTGATCATCATCACGTAAACGGCCCGCTGCCGCAACACCCGCTACTTCAGATCGAGATCGATGTCTCGCCCGCGGTCTGCACCAGTGTCATCGTGGACCGCATGCTCGGAGGCCGCTATCGTAGCTGGGCGGTGGTAGCGGCCTTCGGCGACAATCTGCTGGCAGCCGCAGCTCAACTCGCGCGCACATTGTCCGTCCCCGCAACTACCGTGGCGGCTTGGCGCGATTTGGGCGAATGCCTGAATTACAACGCCTATGGCGGCTCTGAAAGCGATCTCGTTTGCCCGCCAGCGGAACTCTACCGAACGCTCGCACCTTACGAAGATGCTGAGCAATTCATCGAGCAGGAGCCGGTGCTCGCGCGCATCCGCCAGGCCTGCACTGCGGATATGGCGCAGGCGCTCGCTTGCGCGCCGGAGATCGACACCGCTGGCGTGACCTTGCACCAGTTGCCTGATGCAGCATGGGCCAGGCGCGTGATCGGTAGCTTCGCCAACTATCTCGCCACGTCCGATCAGATACGCGTCCACGCCGTGCTGGTGCCGTACGCCGATGCAAGTTTCAGTTTGAGTCTGCGCACCCCCCAGACTGCCGGAATCAGTGCGGCCGCATTCTGCCGGCGCTTCGGCGGTGGCGGCCGGAGAATTGCAGGGGGATGTGATGGCGTGCCGCCAGAAGAACTCCCGCGAGTGAGTGACGAGCTAATCAGAAGCTATCCCGCGAACTCTTCATAAAACGAATCCTGATTTATGCTGAAACTCCGCCAGAAGCGGTAGGCCGGACTTCAGCCTGACGCCCGGTGTCAATATGCGGTCAGCAAGTCGAAGTGAATATGCAACCACCGTTTGACGGCAAAATATGGTTCTGGCCAGCACCCGTGCCGGGAATCTGCTTTAATGAAATCATGAAACGCCACTTCGCCTTGGGAGTATTCCTTTATTTCTGTTGCGTGTTGCCGTCACAAGGCGGTGGATTCGACATGTTGCGCCAGAATATGGTCGAGGAAGTGCTGGCCGAGGTCGCCGCTTCGTCCCCCTACAGCGGCCGCGACACTCTCAGTCCTGCTGTTATCACGGCCATGAAAAAAGTGGAGCGGCATCATTTCGTCCCCACTTGGCTGGCTATGTTTGCCTATCTCAATCGCCCTCTCCCGATCGGCTATGGACAGACGATTTCACAGCCGCTCATCGTCGCACTGATGACTGACCTGCTGCAACTCAAGGAGGGCGATAAAGTACTTGAAATCGGCACCGGTTCGGGCTACCAAGCGGCGGTGCTGGCAGAAATAGTCAAGTCGGTTTACAGCATCGAGATCATCGAACCGCTGGGAAAAGAAGCAGCTGAGCGGCTGAAATCTCTTGGCTACAGCAATGTGGAAGTGAGATTGGGCGACGGCTATTACGGCTGGCCGGAAACGGCGCCGTTTGACGCCATCATCGTGACGGCTGCCGCCAGCCACGTGCCGCCACCGCTGCTCAAGCAGCTGAAACCGGGGGGGCGCATGCTGATCCCGCTCGGTGCGCATTTCATGACCCAGTATCTGATGGTGGTGGAGAAACAGACCGATGGTTCGGTGACCAGCCGCCAGATTGTGCCGGTGAGTTTCGTTCCGCTTACCGGCGGACATTAGGAACCTCCAAATGAGTCCTCAGTGGAATGCGTCTTAGCATGGCTGTGCCGCGCCCGCCATTCATTGCCATTGGGCTACTCTCTGCCTGCGTGCTGGCCTATGAGGTGCTGCTGACGCGCTTGTTCAGCATCGTGCTGTGGCATCACTTCGCCTACATGATCATCAGCGCGGCGATGCTGGGCTACGGCGCGAGCGGCACGGCGCTGACCTTGCTGAAGGAAAAAATTGCTCCGCACTTCGGCCGGGTGTACGTCATGGCCGCGATGGCGCTGGCCTTCATGATGCCCGTGGCATTCATGCTGGCGCAACAGGTTCCTTTCAATCCGCTCGAGCTGCTGTGGGACAAAACCCAAATAGCCAAGCTGCTCGCCGTTTATCTGCTGATGATGTTGCCCTTCTTTTGCGGCGGGCTAGGCATCGGTCTGGTCTTCTGGTATTTCGGCAGGGAGGCTGGACGCATCTATGCTATCGACATTCTGGGCGCAGGGGCAGGCAGCCTGGGCGTGATCGGTGTGCTGTTTCTCGTGCCGCTCCCGATGGTGCTGGTCGTCCTCACCGCATTGGCCCTGCTGGCTGCCGCAATTGCCAGCATCGAACTGAAGATACGGCCAAAATGGCTGATGGGAGTGCTTCTCGGACTGGCTTTACTGGTAGCTGTGGCGCTACCCGGCGCCTGGCTGCAAATACATCCCTCCGTCTACAAGGATCTGAGCCAAACCCTGAACATTGCCGGAACTCGGGTGGTCGAGGAACGCTCCAGTCCGCTGGGGCAGATCACGGTGGTGGAAAGCACCCGTATCCCTTTCCGTCATGCGCCGGGGATGAGCCTCAACGCCACAGACGAACCGCCGCCGCAGTTGGGGGTGTTTGTGGACGGAGACGGCCCGGCGGTGCTGACCCGGTTTGACGGCAAGCTCGCGCCGCTGGCCTATCTCGACCAGCTCACTTCGGCGCTGCCCTATCATCTGCTGGAACGGCCGCATGTGCTGGTGCTGGGTGCGGGGGCTGGCAGCGATGTATTGCAGGCGCTTTATCATCGAGCCCGTGAAATCGATGCGGTGGAACTCGATCGCAACATCATCGATTTGGTCCGGCAACGTTTTTATGACTTTGCCGGTGGCCTTTACACCCTGCCCGGGGTGCAGGTGCACGCAGCCGAGGCACGTGGCTTCGTCAACACCAGTCAGGAACGCTATGACCTGATCCAGGTGGCGCTGCTGGATTCATTTGGCATTGCCTCGGCCGGGCTCTACGGCTTGAGCGAGAGCTATCTCTACACGGTGGAAGCGCTGCAGACCTACCTCAACCGCCTCACTCCGGGCGGGATCCTGGCCGTCACCCGCTGGCTCAGCCTACCGCCGCGCGATGCGCTGAAACTGTTTGCCACTGCAGTGTCCGCTCTGGAACGAGACGGCGTGCCCAACCCTGCTGCCCGGCTGGTGATGATACGGGGCTGGAAGACCGTCACACTACTGGTGAAGAACAGCGATTTCACGCCACAGGAAATTGTGGCGATCAAGCAGTTCAGCCGTGCCCGCTCTTTCGACCTGGCTTATTACCCAGGGATGCGCGCTGATGAGGCGAACCGTTACAACCTGCTGCAGCAGCCCTACTTCTTTGAAGGCGCTGTTGCTCTGCTGAGCCCGCAACGGCAGACCTTCCTCGATCGCTACAAGTTCTACATTGAGCCGGCAACTGACGATCGGCCGCATTTTTTCCGTTTCTTCAAATGGAGCGCAGCCGCAGAATTGTTCACCTTGCGCGAACAAGGCGGTATGCCGCTGCTCGACTGGAGCTATCCGCTGCTGGTGGCGACGCTGCTGCAGGCATTTGCGGCAAGCGTTCTGCTGATCCTGGCGCCGCTGGCCGTGTCGCGTTGCCGCCGTAGCTTGCCCAGCGGGCGGGTGGCCCTGTATTTTCTTGCCATCGGCCTGGCCTTCATGTTCATGGAAATCGCCTTCATCCAGAAATTTGTGCTGTTTCTGGCTCACCCCTTGTACGCCGTGGCGACCGTGCTGTGCGCATTTCTGGTATTTGCCGCCGCCGGTAGCTGGCTTGCCGGACGCTGGCGGGCAGCAGGCAGCAGGCATGTCACCCTGGCGGTAATGATGATGGGCGCCTTATCGCTGCTCTATCTCGCGATCCTGCCGGGCCTGTTTCAGGCGCTGATCCATTTACCTGATGCGGCCAAAATAGTTATTTCCGTGATGCTGATCGCGCCGCTGGCGGTGTGCATGGGAATACCTTTCCCTACCGGCATGATGCGGCTGGCGGGCACGGCCCAGGACACCATTCCCTGGGTATGGGCGATCAACGGTTGCGCCTCAGTGGTGGGGGCCGTCCTCGCCACCTTGCTGGCGATTCATCTGGGGTTTTCCGTGGTGATCCTGCTAGCGGTACTGATTTACGGTTTAGCCTGTGCTGCCCTGAGGGGGTTTGCTTGAGTAGGTAGAGGAATTTCAGGGTAATTTGGTTCGCTGATATTTTATTGGTTCAGGTTTATGCTAAAGTGATTTACCTGTAGAATTCTCTCATATAGTCGCGCACCTGGAACTGATGGAATTCCTCGACCTCCTGCTCAAGACGGCTGTCCTCCGTCCCTATGTTTTTGTGTTTCTCGCCGTCTTCCTGTTCATAGCGAGCCGCCTGGTCGGCTGGCGGCGGACGGGATACTTCATGGCAATCACCTGGATCGTGGCATTTGTGTGCGAGTTCTCCTCCACTCGCACCGGTATTCCGTTCGGTTGGTACTTCTACACTGGTTCGACGGTCGGCCAGGAGCTGTATATCGCGGACGTCCCTTTCATGGATTCTCTCTCGTTCGTGTTTCTTCTGTTTGCGAGTTATTGCATGGCCCTTGCCTTTCTCCTACCCGCGACTGGCACCAGTCCCGGTAGCGGCATCATCCGCATGCAGTTCCCTCTCTCCGTAAGAACGGGCTGGCCCCTCGTGCTGCTCACGACCGTCTTTCTCACGTTTATCGACATCATCATCGATCCGGTCGCGCTCCTTGGCGATCGCTGGTTCCTCGGCAAGATTTACTATTACCCCGATCCCGGCATACATTTCGGTATCCCGGTGGCTAATTATATCGGCTGGGCTACCGTCAGCCTGCTTGCGCTGCTGGTCTATCTTCCCCTGGATCGCAAGCTTTCCCAGACCGACCTCCCTCCTACCGAATCGGTGACCGGACATGTGCTGCTCGGTTGCGGACTCTATTATGGTGTACTGATTTTCAATCTCGCCGTGACCTTCTGGATCGGCGAACCCCTGCAAGGAATGACGGGGATTCTCATTTACCTCCCGCTTACTGTCTTGCTCGCTCTCCGGCTGTTCGGCCGCTTGCCGGCCCTAGGTCATTGAACCGGCACAAATTGAAATTACATTCCGTTCGACCTGAGTCCGTCGAAGGCCACGAAATGAGCGGAGTCCGATTTAGTGGACGGGCAAGTCATCTAAATGATGCTGCAGATTGTTGCCTGCTGGCGCAGGACTGGTTAACGAAATCGCCAGGATTCACATCGCTTGACAATGGTTTATACTGAGCTACTTTAAATAAGTTAACAGGTAGAAAGGGACGATTAAGTCCATTCTATTTCCAGTCATGAGACACTTTTCGGGAGAGGCGCTATGATGTTTCGGAAAACAGTGGCACTGCTTTGTGTGCTTTTTGCCGGCAGCTGGGTGGCGACCGCCACCGCCCAGAACGTGTGGTGGATGCACGACATACCAGGAGCATACTTCAACGATCAGGACCGGAAACTCTACGATGAGACCGTCGCTGATTTGCTCGACAAAGGCGAGAACGGCGCGCACAAAGAGTGGAAGAACGAGGCATCGCGTAACGGTGGCGAGATCACCGTGACCGACTCCACCCGCAAGCTCGAAGGCAATCAATGCCGTTATCTGAAGATCTCAAGCTACGCGTACAACGGCCTGAAGGACACGACCAGGCGCGAGGCTTGCAAGAGGGCGGACGGCCACTGGGCGATCGTCCGCGTGGTTCCGTAAGTCGATACCCTATAACAGTCGTGCAGATGCTAGCGCCGTGTTTATCCATATTTTCCTGTCCTGCGCTATAAAAAACCTTTACGACATTTGGCGTAAATACAGGAGCCATCTGCGACTGGAAAAATAGTCAATGAATGGCACCCAACCCTACGGAGAGGGACGGGCGCAAGAGCCGCGTGCGCCCCTCTCCGTCAACGCTGAGTGTCCGTTTTTGGGAAACCCAACTATCTGAAATGTGTCGGGAACGAAAGTTCGTATTTCCAGATAGGAGTCGTTGACTTACACATAATGGTGTACCCTGTAAAACCACGGCAGCCGCTGGAGAATCCTGATGAAGATGCTCGGAACTATCCTGATCCTCACACTTCTGGCGGGGTGCGAGCCTTCCTCCATAACAGACCAGTGCTTGCGGAAAGAATTATTCTCCAAGTGTATGGATCTGTCGCCGGCCGATCCTACGAATACCATGTACCAGAACAGGGATGAGTTAGTGAGTTACTGTGAGAAAGCGTCTTCCTCGAGGAGCTCCCGGCCACGCGACCAGGTCAAGGCAGAGTGCGCATCATGACTTTGCCCGTCCACTGAATCGGACTCCGCTCGCATGCGCGCCTACGGTTTTCTACAGGCGGTTCTCCACAGAAAATCGCCATAGCTTCCGGGCGTAACCGGCTCCCAATTACGGGGCTTATGATCGGTATGCACTACTTCACCTTTGCCCATACTGTCAGAGTATAAAATCGTACGAAGTGTCCGAATCTGTTTTTCCTTACACTCGTATTCCTGCTGTTTCCTCATTGACCTAAACGACTTGCCACCGGAAGTATTGGCCGCCTTGAAGTCACCCACCTCCCACATTATTACCTTGTTGCCCACCCTTTGAATGGTGGCGGGATCGGCGTAGATGGTAATGGTTTTGTCACCGCCAATCTCAACCCACTGCGCCAGCACACTACTGCTTGCAACAGCCAATAGCATCATCAGAATAATTTTACGCATTGCACCTCCCATACTACTGATTTAAACGTTTCAGGGCTTGCGCGGCATTTTCATCCCCCTGCGCTGCAGCCAGGCGATACCACTTCACGGCTTCCTTCACATCCTTGGCTACGCCATAACCATTGAGATACATTGCAGCCAGGCTGGTTTGCCCATGCTTATCTCCTTGCATCGCAGACAAGCGAAACCATCTCAGGGCATCGGGATAATTCCGGACTACGCCATCGCCATTGAAATGCATCGATCCAAGGTTATTTTGCGCACTTGCATTGCCCTGTGCTGCCGACAACATGAGCCATTTCATAGCTTCCGGATAACTCCGGGTAGTGCCTTCGCCCTTGAGATACATCATGCCCAGCATGGCTTGCGCATCTGCGTTTCCCTGGGCAGCCAACGGCCTGAATAGCTTGATGGCCTGCACGTGAGCACTTTTGTTGTAGGCTTCCCCCGCAATATCGATAGGCGCTGCGGTCGCAGTGCCGACACTCAGCAGGCAGCAGATGCAGGCAGCGGCGATGCGGCGTGGTAGGGTCATGGTGATGTGGTGTGCGGGGGTGAACATGCGAAATCTTGTTGCGCGTAGTTTTGTCAGTAGCATAACCCAAAGCAGGGCATTTCAATAAGTATAAAAATACACCGGAGTATTTCCAATATCGCCGGGACTATTTGCTCCTGAATCCAATCACCATTTTATCATCTGCCTGGAGTACATCCACCTTACGCAAGAAGTTTTGTCCAAGTAGTGCTATATCTCCTTGGACAGCCGATGGCGGCACCGTGACCATCTTATTGATCCGGCATGATGAAGTATCAACTTCATTTGGAGTGAATCGCTGAAGCCTATTCACTCTTCTGCAATTTAGATAGTTCTGCCGATGCCGCTCTCGCTGGTTGAATATTGACCTCCTGACGGTTAGTATCCCCAGATGCGCGCCACCCATCATCACCACTAATCCAGCCCGGGATTAGTGGATTTTAACTTTCGCACACAGACTTCATGGCACGACAAACTTATGGACAGACCTGGTGGGGCGAGCAGTGGCTGAAAGCTCTCACCCACATTGATTACGACAACCGCCTGCCACGGGGGCGAGCCTATGCCAGCAAGGGCGCGGTCAGGAGCCTGGAAATCCGTGCTGGCGTCATTTCGGCCAAGGTGCAGGGATCGCGTCCCAGGCCTTACGAAGTGCGCGTCACCGTCCCGCCGGTTTCGGGTAAAGATGCAAAGCGGCTACTGGATGCATTGGCCGCATCGCCGGTGGTCATCGCTAGAATGCTCAACCGCGAGCTCGATCCTGCGGTGCTCGACCAGGCGAAACAACTTGGCATCGCCGTATTCCCGGAGAAATGGAAAGACCTCGATATGCACTGTTCCTGCCCCGACTGGGCAGTGCCGTGCAAGCATCTTGCAGCGGCCATCTATCTTGTCAGCCGCGAGATTGATGGCAACCCTTTCCTGGTGTTTTCCCTGCGCGGCATTGACCTGACCGCAGCCCTCAAGGAACGCAACATCGCCATCGAGCGGGAAGCGAAGGCTGCGTTACCCGTGGTGAAGGATATGCTGGCCTTGCGAGCCGACGCGGAAGGGCAACCCGGCGAGGTATCCACAGCAGATGCCTCCAGCGCGCTCAACGCTCTCGATTTTTCGAGCCTGCCAAACCTTGCCAACACGCTGGTTCGCATCCTTCCTGAGAAACCGGCTTTCTATCCTCATGGCGACTTCCGTCTGCTCTATGGAAAAACCCTCAAGCGAATTAGCCGCGCCGCACGGCAGGAATTGGAGCTCGTGCCTAACGGTCATGGCAAATATTCCGCCCCTAATGATGAAACCCGCCATCCCCATTTCCCTCTCCCTCTCCTACAAGTGGGCAAGGTAGATAAGGACTCGCTGCGCAAGTTTCACGTTACTCAGGAAAGCGGACGGCGCTTCCATGCTAGCGATGCGCCGCTGATCCAGTTCGATGCAGGCTATGCGCATATCGTATCCGGTATGGAAGATATGGCGGACTGGAATGTGATACTGCACGCGCTGTCGCAGACAAACGCTGCTGACCTTCCGGATTTTCAACCGCAGGTGGCGGCGCTTTACCACGTCCGCCTGGCGACCCTGCACCTCCTGGCACAGGGTGCCATATTCCCGCAATTATTCGCCGTTGATGGCGGCCATGCCGGACTGCGCTGGTTGCCCGCCACGCTTGATGGGGCTGTCCAGAGCCTGATGCTACGTTTGTCGCAAGGCCTGCCAGCCGGATTGGCCGTGCTCAAGCAGGGACGGAAGCAGTCGCCGCTGACGCCACAGGCGCAGGCCGAAGCACTGTGTTCGCTGGTGCTCGGTCATTACATCCATCAATGGAATGGACTCGCCACATCCGATGACAATAAAATTACCCGTCTGTTTTTCACCACGGGACGCGCCGTGTTCGATGGCCCCGGCGAAGGCTCCATCGCTGCTGGAATTCAGGTCTGGCTGTCGCGCTTTCATTTGTCCCGGTACAGCCATGCGCCGGTGCTATGGCTGGAGGAGGCGGATACCGCAAATGATTTCGCCTTGTCCCTCGCCGTCGAAAACCGTGAAACGCCGCTGGAGAAACCGGTTCCGCTGGATAAGGTGCTCACCGGCAAACGCTGGGAGGCGGAGCGCTTCGGCGTGCTGCAAACCGTGTCCCTGCTGTCCGGATTTTTTCCGCCACTGAACGGCTATGTCAGCAGCGGCGCAAAGCAGCCGCTACCCATGTCCGCGCCGGAGTTGCCAGCCTTTCTTTTCGACACCTTGCCGGTCATCCGCCTACTCGGCATTCGCGCCCTGTTGCCGAAAGGACTCGATCATCTTCTGCGGCCTCGCCTGTCCATGCAGATGTCGGCCAAAGCCCGCGACAGCAGCAGCTTTCTCGATATCAACGACCTGTTCGCCTTCGACTGGAAGATCGCCTTGGGCAACAGCCTGCTCACCCGCGCCGAATTCGAAAAGCTGGTCAAGAGCGCTTCCGGCATCATCCGTTTCAAGAGCGAATACGTCTATCTCGACCCGGAAGAAATCGAACGCCTGCGCACCCAACTGCAAAAACCACCCTCGCTATCAGGCGCGGAGTTGTTGCGCATCGCGCTGGCCGAGGAATACGCCGGGACTCCAGTAGTGCTGGACAAGGCTATGAAACAGGTCATCCGGGAACTGACCGATATCGGTGAAGTGCCATTGCCGCACCACCTCAACGCCACCCTGCGCCCCTACCAGCAACGGGGCTACGCATGGCTCTACCGCAACCATCATGCGGGCTTCGGCAGCGTCATCGCAGACGACATGGGCTTGGGGAAAACCTTGCAAGTGATCGCCATACTCCTGAAGCTCAAGGAAGAAGGCGCGCTCAAGGATGCGGGCGCTCTGGTGGTCGTGCCAACCACCCTGCTCACCAACTGGCAAAAAGAGATCGCCCGCTTCGCGCCGACACTGACGGCGGCGATCTACCACGGGACCAAACGGGAGCTGGAACAAACGCGCCCGGATGTGCTGCTGACCACCTATGGCGTGGTGCGCACCGACCAGACTGCCTTGAAAAAGATGTCCTGGTGCATGGTGATCGCCGACGAGGCGCAGAATATCAAGAACCCGGCAGCGGCGCAGGCCAAGGCGATCAAGGCCATCCCGGCGCAAACCTTCATCGCCATGAGCGGTACCCCGGTGGAGAACCGCCTCTCCGAATACTGGAGCATCATGGATTTCGCCAACCGGGGCTACCTGGGCAACCTCAGCCATTTCGTCAAGGAGTTTGCGGTTCCGATACAGAGCCACCACGACCAGCACGCCGTGCAGCGCTTCCGCAAGGTGACCGCGCCGTTTTTGCTGCGCCGCCTCAAGTCCGACAAAAGCATCATCAGCGACCTGCCGGATAAGATCGAACAGGATCAGTATTGCGAGTTGTCGCAGGAACAGGTTGCCCTCTATGAATCGGTGGTGCGCGAAAGCCTGCGCGTGATCAACGGCGAGTCCGACACTTTCAAGCGCCAAGGACTGGTATTGCAAATGATCCTGGCACTGAAACAGATATGCAACCATCCTGCCCAATACCTGAAGAAGGGCAAGGACGATGCGGCGCTTTCCGGCAAAGCTGCGCTGTTCCTCGACCTGCTCGAAACCATCCACACCAGCCATGAAAAGATGCTGGTGTTCACCCAGTTCCGTGAAATGGGTAAACTGTTGTCAGGCTGGGTAGAGAAACGTTATGGATCAGCCCCGCTATTCTTGCACGGTGGAGTCTCGCGCAAGAAACGCGATGAAATGGTGGAGAAATTCCAGAACGACCGCACCGAGCGGGTGTTCCTCCTGTCGCTGAAAGCAGGCGGCACGGGGCTGAATCTCACGGCGGCCTCCAGCGTGATCCATTATGATTTATGGTGGAACCCCGCAGTCGAAGCCCAGGCCACCGACCGGGCCTATCGCATCGGGCAGCAAAAAAACGTGCAGGTGCACCGCTTCATCACCCGTGGCACTTTCGAAGAGCGCATCAACGACATGATCCGCTCCAAGCGTCAACTCGCCGATCTGACCGTCGGCATAGGCGAAAACTGGATAGGCAATCTGGGCAACGAGGAGCTGCGCGATTTGTTCAAGCTTGGGTGAGACTTAGAGCCACCAGATTGAGTCAGCGATGAATCAAAAACGGATCAATGAAGCATCGTTGTTGGTGCAGGATCATTATGAGGAGATCATCCATGCCTGGCGTAGCCACTTCTGAAGTCGAAGTTTCCTTGGCATCAAGCAAAGGCTTCTGGTTGCTTTTGAAAGATGAGGAACTTTTTGTCCCCTATGAAGAGTTTCCCTGGTTCAAGCAGGCCACTATGGAGCAGATTACTACCGTCGAATGGCCAACACCCAATCATCTTTATTGGCCTCTACTTGATGTCGATCTGGCTGTGGAATCTATTCGCAACCCCGGCCAGTTTCCCTTGGTCGCCAAATTCAACCCGCTATTCAAGTGAGGCGGCAAATCGCCTCCTTAATTCTCATCCCCTTACCTTAACGTCGGCCTTGATTTATACTACATCCATGCCTACTCCCGCCGCCACTACTGAATACATGAAGTTGTCCGTCTCCGAGCGCATTCAACTCGTCGAGGACATCTGGGATAGCATTGTTGCGGAGGCACCAAATACCGTTGAGTTGTCACAAGCCCAAAAGACTGAGCTACATCGTCGCGTTGCAGCGCACCGTGCTGACCCTTCCACAGCCGTCCCGTGGGAACAGGTTCAATCTAAATTATTTCCGAATAAACCCTGATGTTGATTGTGCTCCGTCCAGAGGCAGAGCAAGAACTTCTGGAGGCTCAGGCTTGGTATGAATCCAAAGCGTTGGGGCTTAGCTAGAGCGGTTTAGTGGCTAATACGTGCCGCTTATATCTTGCCATCGCCACGAATTAAATAAATGAGTCGAGTCTGACCCCATTTTCGGAGCACTTCATCACCCGTGGCACTTTCGAAGAGCGCATCAACGACATGATCCGATCCAAGCGTCAACTCGCCGACCTGACCGTCGGCATAGGCGAAAACTGGATAGGCGATCTGGGCAATGAAGAATTGCGCGATTTATTCAGGCTTGGGTAATTCGTGCCTGGCCCTTTAATTATTGATATGGAATCAATAAATGAAGAGTGCGTATACAGGAGAACATTTTTATGTTGGGGTAAACAATGACTTCAGAACGTACGTCGGATGGTGAACTTCTGCGACAATTCGCTTCTGGAGACTCAGTTGGAAGCCAGATAGCAGCTGCGCGGGAGCTCGTCAACGCAAAGCGTATTTTTGCAGTACTGGATTCGCCAGAGTTCGCACTTGGTGTTGAGAGGCTTAAGCGCGGAAGCGCAATAGGTGCCGACCCCCAGGATCGGTTAAGAGCAGTTTCGATGCTCGAGTTGATAAGAGCCATTGCAAAGAAAAAATCGAAGCCTGTGATTCAAGCTGTGAAAGATTCGCTAGTAGATCCCTTACCGCCTGTTAACCTTCTTGTGGATGGAAATGAGCGCTATTACATAGCGAGCGCAATCGAGTTCGTCAGACCGAGTTGGGCACGAGAATATGTTGCCAGAGAGGCAATGGCTGAGCCTACTGCGGAGAAAGCGCGAGAAAAATTAATATCGACATTGATTGGCGAGAGTGTTGGGCTGGATGACGCGTTACGTAGCCTTACTACCAATATCAATGCAATACGGGTAACTGAAAATCCTAGCGAATCCACAGCTAAGCTCTTGCGTCGCGTGGTTGCTGCAACATGTGCGGCAACAGCGGCCTACGGGCCCGCACCTGGTCCAGAAATAGGGAGACAACTCCGGGACCTTTTAGCCCATTCATTTGAGAAATGTGGACCACCACAAGACGTCAAGGTAATACAGGCGCTGACGGAAGAAGTGGCGCATCTAATCACAGCAATTGTGCGCACACGCTTTTCACTCATGCTTGATCGCACAATCTACTCGAGCCTAAGTTCCTGCAAGAGATGGTTTCTAGCAAGCGGGTGGAACACTTTTGTTACGCGTTCGAAAGCGATTGCTGACGTCAAACGGGTTGTAATCGATGCGATCAGATTGTCTGCTCGGTTAGGGATTAGGGATGAAGGTCTATTTGATGTCTTGGATCTATGCACAGGAACGAGAGAACGCTCACTTCAACATACGCGCGCCATTTTGGAAGAAATGGCTGGAGCCACACCAGCTGTTCAGAGCTGGCTAAAAACAGGCCGTGTTTCCAAAGAAGATGATGCCGACTTCGATTCAGAACAAGGGCAGTTGCTTGAGGCAGATCGTTACATAGCGCGTGCATTGTTGGTCCTAGCGGATGAGAAAAAAACGCGATCCAACGCCTCATCATCCGAAAACGAAAATGCAAATGCGTATTTTGAT
Organism: Nitrosomonadaceae bacterium; assembly: GCA_030646695.1. Classification (GTDB taxonomy): domain Bacteria; phylum Pseudomonadota; class Gammaproteobacteria; order Burkholderiales; family Nitrosomonadaceae; genus VFJL01. Next base: position 38,721 of record JAUSLF010000022.1, on the reverse strand, counting down.
CAGTTAGCAACTGCAGTCACTGCGGTCGCAGATCAGCGTGGTATCCGCCTATTCGGTGACCCGGGCGAAACCATTCCGTTCTCCCCTGTTGAACACGCGATGGTGCAAGGAGAAGGCGGCGCGGCTCAGGTCAAAGTCGCGCGTCCTGGTGTTGTGCGCCGCGATACATCTGGAAGATTGCATATTGTTGTCAGAGCGATCGTCACTAGTCAATGACGATAATAACAATTTCAATAAAGGGTAAGAAAAATGGATAAGTCGGTAGCGAAGGCACTTCTTGAAAGCCTTCTTCAGCGCATGGAGCGCGTTCCAGAAACAGGACAGTTGCGACTTCCGGGTCCGGTCTCATCTGGAGAGTTCGGTGCGCTACGCGTTGCACTGGAGTTGTTAGGAGGCACAGCACCAAATGAGCCTGTGTTGTCCGCGCCCCCAGCGCACATACTTCGTGATCGTGCCGAGCGACTCAATATCGAATCCTTGAAGAGCCAATCATCAGCGCGAACCGACGTGTTGCTATGCCTCGATTTTGGTACAGCGATGTCCAAAGCGGCAGCGACACGAGGTGATAAGAAGCCATTGGTCGCGCTACCACTCGGGCGGCAAGCCGGTGACGAGACCAGTCCCTTTGGTTTGCAGTCGTCGCTATATATCTCAAACTCTGGCCGCGTTTATTTTGGCTGCGACGCACTTACAAAGAGTAACGCTGAATCTGGTAGTGGCCGTCGCCGGTTCGACTCCATCAAACAGCGGCTCAGTCAGGGAACGCTTGAAACGCTGATGAGTGGACGCTTAGAACCTGAGATCAATCCAACTCAGGTCCCCTTCACTAATGCAGATATGGTTCTCGCGTATTTGGCTTACTTTACTGACATTGCTACGAGCGCACTTGCGGCTGATTGTGGTGAGCGATATTCGACCAGGCGGTTTGCGCGACCTTGTTGGGAGCCAACGCGGCTTGGCTGGGCGGAGGGTGAGCTGAGAAAAATGCTGGCAAAAGCACAAATTCTTGCAGACACGTTTAGTGAAAAATGGAAAGAGGGCATCCCGGCCGATGTGCTTAAGGCCACTATTGATAGTGTGAACGAGCTTCAACAATTGCCAGATCATCTTGTTGACCGCGGGCTGCCTGAGCCGGTTGCGGCAGCCGCCAGCCGTGTTGTCAGTGAGGAAGAGCGTGATCGAGGACTTTTCGTTGTCGTCGACATTGGGGCGGGCACATCGGACTATGCCGCGTTTTGGACTGATCAAGACCAGAAGATCGGCCGATTCAAGATCTGGCAAATCGGTGGCTCGGTTGATGCAATTGCTCAAGCCGGTGACACAATAGACGGTTTCTTACACGCGATGATTCTTGAAAAGGCCCACGTTCGGCCAGGTAGCGTCGATTACCCGTTTGCAGCGACTCAGTTGGCGTTGGGTATACGCGAGAACAAAGAGTTACTGATGAATACCGGCTCATTGGAAACTGTTCTATCGAATGGGAGCAAGGTGATTGTTACAAAGGATGAGTTCGAAAAAAGTCAACCAATGTTGGATCTCAGCAGCGCGCTTAGAGACAAGTTTGAGTCTTCCCTAAGAGCTACTCACGAAAGCTGGGCCAATAAAGTTGCGACATTCAAACGGAATGGCAGGGATGAAATTAGTGTCGTGTTGACGGGTGGCGGCGCGGGGCTATCCATGGTTCAGGCGCTTGCGAAGGGATATGTGGACGTACACGGGCATAGATTGGGGCTCCGTCACGCATTGGATGTGCCTGCGTGGATAACCGAAGACTATGAAAAATACGTGAGTGACTATCAGCGCCTTGCTGTAGCCATTGGCGGAGCGGCACGAGAGCTACCTGAGCTTGCTGAGGAGGCTGCGCAGTTTGACGCGCAAACCGATGGAACACGGTGGGAACCGACCGTTACCTACAGGTAGGGCGGGTTGCGCGGAATTAAAGAAATGAACTACCCCGCGCCAAAAGAATTAAGCGAATTAAAGAAGAGAATTAAAGGGAAATTAAAGGGGTCGGGGTCGGATTGAATTCGCGTGTTTTGGATTCGTGACAATTCAATTACGCTGCTTGCTCTTCGAACTTCGCAGGTCGGCCTTCGAGGCAAAGAGTATCATGGTTCGCCAGCCAAATGGGTACGCATCATAATATCTACGCCGTCCCGTCCACCGTCAGCCCGTCTATACTGAGGATAGAAAACTCAACCGCACGCACGAAAGTGTCCTCGACTTAAGTACCGCTGTCAAACGCCCATTTTGATCTTCGATCCCTGAAAAAAGCGGTAGTCTGAGGTGAGAATGCGTCTGGACACCTATCCGGGCTGCCGCCTGCCCCCCTTCACCCACCACCCTCCCACTCCCGCCATCCCTTTAGCAGCGGAAAATACAATCCCAGTTTCACCGACCGCTCGTCGATCCTGCGCATGAGTGCAGCATAGCGCTCGAGCTGAGCACGGTAACGTTGCTGCTCGCGATCGAGGAAGCCTTCCACATCGGTGCCTTCATGACTGCTGGTTTTATAATCCACAACCCAGCGCTGGCCATCCGCATCGCGGAAAGTGCGGTCGATCACCAGATTCATCTGCATGCCATCAATCAGCGCGGTCAGACGCAGTTCGTTGTGCGCGTCCTGCTGCGGCCCGAGCAGCCAGCGGCCATGCGCATCGCTGAGCGCATGGGAGAGCGCCATTATCACCCGCTCGCTGGCTGTGTCCACTTCGCTGTCGCTGATACCACAGGCAAGCAGATTGTGTTTGAAAGTGGCGCGCAGGCTCATTATCCGCGCCGCATCCCAGCCTTGCATCTGGTCTTCAGCGATGCGCTGCAGCCAGCGGTGCACCACGCTGCCGGCATGACGCGCGGTTTCGCCGACCCATGAAAATTCAATCTGATCCTGCGCCTGCGTCATGCTCCGTGGTGGACTCCATGCCACCCGCGGCGGCGCGGCGGGCAATGTCCAGCCGGATGCAAGGCGGCGCAGCGACTGGTCGACAGAGAATTCTTCTGTTGCGGTCTCTTCTCCCTCCGGGGCAAGTGGGGTATGCGCAAGCATTGCCAGTGAGGCGGCCGCAGCGTAATCCGGCTCAATCACCTGCCAGAGCTTGCCCAGCAAGGATTTCCCGGCGGGTAATTTCGGCTCGATCACGCCATCGCGGTCGGGAACAAGGCGGGTGCTGCCCAGCAGATGCAGGCGCTGCCTGGCACGTGTCGCCGCGACATAGAGCAGGCGCTGATCCTCGAAATACTCTTTATCGGCATCCAGCTTCTCCAGCCAGGCGTAGATGAGATCACCATCCGCACCGGTCTCCTGAATCGGCGCAAGCAGCAAGTCAGTGCTGTCGTCTTCCCTGCCGGTGGCAAATGTTGCGCGCGGGCGTTCCATCCACATGAACAGTTTCTTGTCGTTGCTGCGTGACAGACGACCGAGGCCGGGCACGATCACATGATCAAACTCGAGGCCCTTGGCTTTGTGGATGGTCATGATCTGCAGCCTGTCGTCAGCCCCCAGATCGGGCAGCGCGAAGAGCCGGGCCAGCCCTTGCTCGAACAGAGCCAGTTCGGGAATGCTACCCGCTTCTTCATGCGCTTCGAGATAATCAAAATAGATTTCAGCGTCTGCGAGATCGGTCACATCGCCAACACAAGCCGGACCGCCGAGTGCCAGCCATGCTGCTTCGACCAGCGTGCGCAGCGATGAGCGGCAGCGGTTGCCAATGCAATCGCGCAACACTTTCCGTACTCGCAGCAGTCGCGCGCCACCATCGGCGGAAACTGCCGCCATGCGCGCGTCGTCGTTGAGCAATTCCCACACGGTGCGCTCGGTGTCGTCAAAGGCAGAGGCAGATTGCCGTGCGGCCAGCGCATGCAGATCGGCAAGCGTGAGGCCGCACCACGGCGCGCGCAGCACTGCCAGCCACGCCAGGCGGTCGGCTGGATGCGCCAGCGCGCGCGTCAATGCCAGCAAATCCTGTACCACTGGCCGGTAGCCAAGACCTTCGATCTCGATTGCGCGGAAACGCAGTCCGGTTGCGTTGAGCCGCGGTACGATTTCGCGCAAGTGGCCACGGTTGCGCACCAGGATTGCGGTTGTGGCGGACGGTTCATCGTGCTGTGCCTGCTTGATGATCTCCACCACTTTCGCCGCTTCAGCCGCATGGTCATCATTGAAAAATGCATGCACATTGACTGCCGTACCGGGAAGTATTGCGTGCGTGGCGATTGATGATGTGTATGGCACCGCACCGGCAGCGATATCTTCCTGCGCCGGCATCACCTGCGCGAAAGTGGCATTGACCCAGTCGACAATGCCGCGCTGCGAACGGAAATTGGCGCACAGCGCAACCGGCTGCAGCGCGAGGTTGCCGATCCCCTCCGCACGCGCACGCAAGAACAATCCGACCTCGGCCTCGCGAAAACGGTAGATGGACTGCATCGGGTCGCCAACCACGAACAGGCTGCGACCGTCTCCCGGTTCCCAGCCGGCAATAAGCTTTGCCACCAGCTCATACTGGCTGATCGACGTATCCTGGAACTCATCGATCAGCAAATGCCGGATACGATAATCGAGCGCAAGCGCGAGATCGGTCGGCGCATCAGGCTCGCCCAGCGCAAGCAGCGCAGCCTGCGCGACTTCGGTGAAATCCACCTGGCCGCGCACCTGGAACACGAGCTTGAGTTGCCCGACAGCGTGCGGCAGCAAGCGGGTGATCGCACCGAGCACCTCCCACTGCATATCGGTGTAAGCGGGCGGTGGCAGGCGGCGCATGTCATGCAGCGCCTGGCGCAACGTATCGTTTTCCTTGAGCGCAGCGATCAATGCAAGCGCGCGCTCTTTCCATGATTTCGAAATTTCTTTCTCGGCCTTGCTGCTGCCCGGCGGGAAACCATTCTTGACATCGTGCTGTCTGCGCCAATCACCTTCTTTGGTCAGCAGCAGCTCGACGATGCCGCGCCACAGCACGACATCATCATCTGCGCTGCCCGGCAACGCAGCGAGTTTGTCACACACGCCGAGCGGAGAGCTCCTGCCGGCAGTGGCCAGATTGGCGGCGGCATAGCGTGCAATTTCGGTCAACTCGTCCTGCGCCGGGACGGGATACATGCCGCACACGCATTCCAGTGCTTCGCGCCGCGCATTTTTCAGTGCTGCTTCCAGTTCGTCGCGGTCTCTGCCGTGGATATGCCGCAGCCAATGGTCACGCCGCGCCAGCATGTCGGCCAGCAGCATTTCGATACGGGCCACATCGTTGTCGAGATGCTCAAGCAAGCGCTCGACATCCTGTGCCACTGCATCGTCACCTTCGACCAGCTCGATGGTCGCGCGCGCCGCTTCCAGATAGAGTTCGGAGGCGTCGTCAACGCTCTCCGGTTGCGCACCAAACTTTGACAGCAGTGGCATCTGGTGCGTCAGTGCAGCACATAATGAATCGATGGTCTGGATGTGCAGCCGCGCCGGATTCGCAGCAATCTGCCAGCCCGCTGCAGCGTCGCGCTGCAAAGCCGCGTGCGCCAGTTCGCAGGTCAGTTGTTCGTGTTCGGTTGCAGGGGGTTTTCCGCCCTGTGCCAGCGCAGCCAGCACCCGTTCGCGCATCTCCGCCGCAGCCTTGCGGGTAAAGGTAATCGCGATGATTTCTTCCGGCGCATCGACACACGCCAGCAGCCTTAGATAACGCTGGATCAGCAGCCCGGTCTTGCCCGACCCGGCCGGTGCCTGCACGATGAACGACTGCGCCGGATCAAGTGCGCGGCGGCGCTCGGCAAAATCCGGAATGGGCGTAGCACTCATTCCCTCTCCTCCTGCTGGGAAAACGCGCTCTCGATCCGCTCGTAGATGCGGCAGAACGGCTGCACATCGCAGTTGTCGCAGGTGTGTGGGTATCGCTTGGGATCGACCTGGGCATCGCCGCTGCGGAAACTTGCAGCAAGGCGGGTGAGATCGGTGCGCCAGGCGGCAACCAGTTCCTCCCACGAACCATGCCGGTCACGCTGGCGCGATTCGGAGAAAGCTTTCACCCCAGGCAATAGGTCATTGTCGCGCGCGAGTGCGGTGAATTGCATGGCGCCCATCTTGACCTGGGCAAAGGCAACTGCGGCGGCATCCGGCTCGGCAGAGACCAGATATAGCGGCAGTTGCGGCTCGTCCGGGCGCTCGCCGAGCATGGCGCTGACCGATGGTGCGCGGGTCTTGTAATCGATGACGATGCGGCGCCCGTCGGCAAGTTCGTCAACGCGGTCGAGACGAGTGGTCAACGCAAGCCCGCCGATTTCGATGCTGCGTTTGTCTTCGCAGGCGATGACGGTGAAATCGCCGCGCTCTTTGTCTGCATTGAGCCATTCGCGTGCCAGCCGCACCAGACGCCGTTGTTCGATTTCCGCAAAATGTCCCGAGAGCGTCGTCGGCCGGTCTTTGCGGATATGTGCAATCGCCTCTGCAGCGGCCTGCCTCAGCATTGCTTCAAGATCATCGTTGCCGACCGCAGCGAGCGCACTGCTGCTCTTGAGTTGTTTCCACGCCTGTGCGAGCACACGATGCACCAGTGTGCCGCGCTCCCGCGCATCCAGTCCGGTGTGCGGGGCCTGCAAACTCTGCGCACCGAGCCGGTGTAGCGCCAGCGCACGGAACGGACAGGCCGCATGATTTTTTATCACCGCTGTGCCGCCGCTGATGGCGTGCACCGCCTGATCCACCGCAGGCGCTTTATCATCCTCGCTGTGTTCAAGCTGGCCGGCGCTGTGGATCAGATCGCGGTGGCTGGCATAAGCGGCTGGTATCGATGTGAGTGCAGGCTCACTCTCGGCAATGTGCGTGATCAGCGGGCTGGGCATGAGTTCCTGTCCGCCGCGATCCATGCTGTGCTGTGGATGGCTCAGAATGACTTCATCCGCGCTACATAGCCAGTCAGCAGTAAGCCGGCGCGCCAGTTCGAGCGATTCAACGGCAGAACCCTGCGGCAGCTTTGCCGCGCGTTGCAGCTCGATCGGCAGGAACAGATTCGGACGCGGCGGCTGCGGCCATACTTCATCGGACAACCCCATCACCCACAGGTGATCGAATTCCATGCCCGCAGCTTCGAACACACCGAGAATCTGGATGGGAACATCTGCTGTCTCGGGCTGGAACAAGGTTTCTGCCGCCATGCGGCGCAGGCGCGACAGCCCTTCGCTGTAACCGGTGCGCGCTATGACGCTGTCAAGCGCGGCGAAGTCGGCGACAACTTCGTGCCATTTTTTCAGGGTCTGATATTCGGCCGAATCGAGGCTGCGCTCGCCGGGGAAACCGACAATCTGCAGTGCTGCGGAAATGGCTTTGGCCAGCGCTGAGGGCGCCTGTGCGCCGAACAGATTTGCTTTGCGGAATTCAGCCAGTGCGGACAAGCGCTGCAAGAGGATCGGGCAATTCCCCCCGTCGCGTTCAATCAGCGTAAGCAACCGGTCGAGCGCCATCACTGGCTCGGCACGCTTGCGCAACTGGGCGTCGAGTTGCGCGCGGCCGGTCATTTCGGTTTCGCCGCCCGCAACAAACGGCGATCGCAGCAAACGGCTCGCACGTTCGAATTCAATCTCCCGTCCGGCCAGTTCGAGTAGCAGGAACGCGGTGCTGACCAGCGGATATGAGGTCAACGCCATGCCGAGCGAGGTGTTAAACGGCAATGTGCGCCGGGCAGTGTCCGGCAACACACACTGCACGTCCGGTTCCATCACCTCACTGAAAATGCGCATGATCGTACTGCGCCGCCTGGCGAGATCCGGCACAACAATGCCGATACGTGCCGCAGCATCAGTCTCGATCCGCGCTCGCGCCCATATTGCCGCACGCTGAATCTCATCGCGGCTGTCGGTGCCTGCGACGCGCTGTACAGTGCCATGATGCAGCCGCAGTTGCGACCGCGATTGTGCCAGCAGCACTTCGCAACCAGCCGCCTCGAGTTTGCTCAGCAATGCTGCCTGCTGCGGCGTGACGATGTCAAAGCCATAGCAGATCAGGCGTTGCGGTTTTGTTACCGCTGCGTGCTGCCACAATCCGGCTACCAGATCACATAGGCGCGCGCTGTCGGTTTGCTGTTTGCGCCCGGTAGCGCGTGCGTAATGCTGTGACCAATCCTGGAATGCCTTGCCGTCTTCGTTGAGCGGAAAACTTCTGAGCTGCGGAAGAAGCTGCCATGCATGCGCGAGCTGCCACGCCTCACGCACAAGCCGTGCAGTTTCCGCAACCGCAAGCAAAGCCGTATCCGCACGCCGAATGGCATCCTCCCACAATGCCTGTTCCTGCGCAGTGGTAAGCAGAATGGGCAGTCCGGTTGCCTGTCCGGAGTAAAGCACACCTTCGTAAGCACGTTCGATGAATGCGGGGAATGGCAGGATATCAGCCGTATCCCAGAGACTGAGTCCTTGAGCGGCCTGGGCAGCATCGAACTCGCGCTTAAGCGCCAGCGCGAGCCGCCGGTTAGGGGTAACAACCGTGCCGCCGGCTTTCAGGCCGGCAGCAAGATGTACGAAAACATCAGTGGGAGTGATTTGCGGAAATTTCAGGGTGATGGACATGCGGCGAGGCAAGCTACCGCTACACCGGATCAGCGTTCCAGCTTATCCAGCTTATCTGTCACTTTTGCCCATTCGTCGGCATCGGGCGGAGCATCTTTCTTCTCGATGATGGGTCCCCAGACTTTTGACAAATCGGCATTGAGCGAGATGAAGTTCTGCTGATTATCCGGCACGTCATCCTCGGCAAAAATCGCCTCTACCGGACATTCGGCCACACACAGAGTGCAATCGATACATTCGTCCGGATCGATCACCAGGAAATTGGGGCCTTCACGGAAGCAATCCACCGGACATACATCTACGCAATCGGTATATTTGCACTTGATACAGTTTTCAGTTACTACGTAAGTCATGGCGGTTCTTCCTTGCGGGGCTCTTTGAGAATCCGTAATTTTACCAGAAATTTTACGGGCATCACTACAACTATGCAGTCAATAATCGCGCGGCCTGTTAAACGATGCCCGCAGTCAGTACCACTTTAACAACCATGCCCAGCGCCACACAGAGCGCGAGAACAGCAAAGCTCTGTTGCAGCTTTGGGCCCGCAAAACGCTTGGCAAATATTCCGCCTGCCACCATTCCGGCGATCGCGCCAGCGGAAAATGGAAGTCCGATTGACCAGTCCATTCCACCAATCAAAACGGCTGAGGCGACACCGGTTGCGGAAATAAGTGCGATCACTGCAAGCGATGTTGCAAGTATGGACTGCATCTCCAGATTGGTGGCTTTCCTGAGTGCGGGCACCACGACAAAACCACCACCAACCCCCAGCAGACCCGACAAAGAGCCCGCAAAAGCGCCTGAAATTGCCAGTGCCCTGGCACAAGGCTCGGTCCAGATCAGACGTCCGATGCCTGTATCAAGCTGGCAGGGCACAGCGGCAGGGCGTGACTCTTCAATCCTGGCAGCAACCGTCCTGCTCTGGCGCAGCATGTGAACCGCAACGTACGCCAATACGATGGCAAACAACAGGGTCAGAGGCGCGTTGGGTAATTTGTGCGCTGCCCAGATGCCGATGGGTGCAGTCAGGACACCGCTAACAGCGATCAACCCGGCCGCCCGGTATCTCACTTTTCCCAGCTTCAGCGCCAGCATGGCTCCAATGGCAGCCGACAAGCTCACGGCAAGCAGCGCAATAGGGGCTGCCTCGGCAACAGCAAGATGCAAACCAAAGATGAGCAGGGGAACCGCAATGATGGCGCCGCCTGCGCCAGTAAGCGCGAGAATTATGCCCACAAGAGAACCTAGCAGCGCACTGGTTATCTGGATTGCTTGCTGCTCCATGACTCAATGGCCCTTGTCACAATAAAGACCGGATAAAGTCTGCATGATTTGAATTACTTCATGGCTGGACAGACTGTAATAGATGTATTTACCTTTGCGCTCAGTTGTGACTAACCCCTCTGCGCGCAGCACGGTGAGCTGCTGTGATAGTGTAGGCTGCCGGATATCCAGCAACTCTTCCAGCTCGCCGACGTTTCTGGCGCCTTGAATCAACTGACATAAAATGAGCAGCCTGTCTTCGTTTGCCAGCACTTTCAGCATGGAACAGGCTTCCGTTGCGGATGCGCGTATCACCGCAATACTGGGTAAATCTGCTTCCGTTTTCATAAACACCTCCGCCTTTCGTGCAAAACCCCCATCGCACCTGCATGGGACTTGTTCAGTGATTCCTTAGACATGCCGCCCCATTTTGGGCCGTTCAACGGATTTGGATCTTTCCAGAATTTCAAAACCCCCCATTCCCAGCAGCATTGCCGCCACAAACACGATGCCTTCGCGGCTGCCAGCCCCCAGCAAAACCAGTGCCGGCCCGGGGCAGATACCGGCCATCCCCCAGCCGATGCCGAATGCAAGACTCCCCAGCACCAGGCGCTTATCGATCACCCGCGCAGTAGGCAAGTGCATGGGCAACCCCAGATAACTGCGGCTGCGCCTGCCAGCCACGGCGAAAGCGATCGATCCCACGGCAATCGCGCCCCCCATGACCAATGCGAGAGAAGGATCCCATGCACCGGTAATATCGAGAAATGCCAGAACCTTGGCCGGATCCGCCATTCCCGCCAGAATGAGTCCCAAGCCGAAGATCAGACCCGCTAGCAATGCAGTGATGTTGACCATTTTATTTCTCCTCCGATAATGGCACTATCCGCCGAACACATGTCGCATCATGTAAACGGTGACAAAGCCTGTACACATGAATACCAGGGTGGCAATGATAGAGCGCGGCGACAGTCGGGACATTCCGCAAATCCCGTGACCACTGGTACAGCCGGAGCCGTAGCGCGTGCCAACGCCGACAATCAAACCAGCCAGCGCCAGCATGCCGTAGCCGGTATTAATATGAAGATCAGGCAGGCGATGAAACAGTTGCCACACCAGCGGCGCAGCGACCAGCCCTGCAACAAACGCAATACGCCAGCCCATATCACCCGTCTGCAACCTGAACAATCCGCCGACTATGCCGGAAATTCCGGCAATACGTCCGTTTAGCAATACGAACAGCGCTGCCGCGATGCCAATGGTCATCCCGCCTGCCAGCGCGGACCACGGGGTGAAGTGAGACCAATCAATCAACATTTTATTTATCCTCCTGCCTGATTTTGGGAAGTGGTTCCTTGCGAGCCACTAATATTATGTTGACGAATAATATATTAATTGATATATTATTGTCAAGACAAATTTCTAAATACAGGAGAAAACGATGTCCCCGCAGATTCAAGCCTTTTTTGACCCAGCCACGTGGACCGTCAGCTACATTGTATTTGACGAGTCCGGCGGTAGTTGCGCGATTATCGATCCCGTCCTGGATTACGAGCCAAAGTCTGCCCGAATCAGTACCTTATCTGCAGACAAGTTGGTCACTTTCATCAACGACCGGCAGCTGACCGTCGCATGGATACTCGAAACGCATGCACACGCCGATCACATCTCATCCGCACATTATCTCAGGGAAAAACTAGGTGGAAAAATTGCCATAGGCAATGAAATTCCCCAGGTGCAGGAGACTTTCAAGAAGATATTCAATCTTGGACCTGAGTTCATACCGGACGGCAGGCAGTTTGATTATTTATTGACGGATGCCGAGACTTTCAAGGTTGGCAAACTGAGCGCAACAGCCATTTCGCTACCAGGCCATACACCAGCCGATCTGGCTTATCAATTCGGTGACGCAATCTTTGTGGGTGATACGCTGTTCATGCCGGATGTGGGCACGGCTCGCGCCGATTTTCCGGGTGGTGATGCCCGCCGCCTGTTCCGCTCGATCCGCCGATTGCTCGCACAACCTCCGGCAACACGACTGTTCATGTGCCACGACTACCCGCCCTTAAATCGCCCTGCGCAGTGGCAAAGCACGGTGGCCGAGCAGCGCGCGCACAACATTCATGTGCATGACGGCATTGGCGAAGACGAGTTTGTTGCCATGCGTGAAGCGCGTGACGCCACGCTCGAGATGCCGACCTTGTTGCTGCCATCGGTGCAGATCAATGTGCGCGCTGGGGAGATGCCGCCGCCGGAAGCGAACGGTACTACTTATCTAAAAGTACCCGTCAACGTGATTTGATGAAACGGGCTGGTTCCTAGAGGACTGCTGCGCATCATGCAGCTTCCTTACCGCGCACGACTATCTCCAGAGTGATGGTCAACTCCCGCGCGGTCACCGGCCATTCCAGTTTCAGCGTCACCGCCTGCATGATTTTCTCGAATCCGCCCTCGGATTGCGATACGGAATAATGCGGCTGCGCAGATAGCGCCACTGGCGAGGAAACATGCAAGGTAACGCTTCCGGCCAGCACGTCATCGTCCAGCGTTATCTCATCCAGCGCACTCAGTTCCAACGGTTGACCAAAGCCGCCGGGAATTTTCCCCTGGTGAATATAGCGTCCGCCCCAGCCGTCGCAACTGGGCATGGCGAGATTGAGTTCAGTGCTGAATACGCCCTCCACTTCGCCGGTGAAGCGGTACGACACCTGCAGGTGGTTAGCCGCGAGTTCGAAACTTTTGCTCACAGACAGGCAGGGCGTATCCGCCCGGAAATGCACGCCGCCCGCAGTGGAAGGATCGTGGCGGTAGTGCATGAACACCCCATTCAGACGATCAACGAACAATCCGCGTGCATGATCGTCAGCCTCCATGTCTGCGGCATTTATTTTGTGCTTGAAATTGACGCGCTCGTGCGCCGAGGCGATACCCGTATCACTGTGCCGGTGTCCGCCTCCCCCACCCTGTTGAATCCGGCGGTAATAGTGCTCAGTCTGACGTCGCAAGGTATCACCGAAGTTATGTTTGAGCGCATAGGCATCAAGTTCACAAATACAGGCGTCACCATCGAGTTTCAACACCGCCTGGATCACGCCATTCTGCAGATATACTTCATCCACCCCGTCAAGATCGGTATCTTCCATGAAGCGGACCGGGCGTGGCGCACAGGCATCCAGCATTGCTTCCAAAGCGACCATGTCGTTATATACTGCGCGCCGCAGGTGGGGCAGATACAGACCACCAAACAAACCATGCCAGTAAGCGTCATTGGCTTGAGACTCGTACAGCTTCTGCTGCATTGTGGCGGTGCGCTGCTTCTGCGGTAGCGTGGCGAGACGCGCAGAAAGTCCTAGCATGCGCTTGTGCATCCAGTTGGACTCGGGATAGAGCGAAAAGAAATTTTTCCAGATGCCGCCGCGCAGAAACGCTTTATCGCGTTCGTATCGACCGTCCGTTTTTGCCTGCTGCACCAGATCGGCGTAGGCATTGGCAGGCTGCGCAGGAAGTGTCCACTCGTTCATTTCGATGTAGGAAGTGGTGGGCAGATACACTATGCCACGAGTCTTTCCGCTGGCATGATAATCGCGGTAGTGCTGGGTGCGGATTTTTGGCGAGGCCAGCACACCTTGAATGAATTGATCGAGCCAACCTTTTTCGTATACCCATTGGTAAGTTTCTGGCCAAATACCGAATTTTTCGATGTCATCGAAATAAACCGCTGCATTGCCGCCGTCTGCCGTACTGCCCTCGGCCAGAGACTCGATATACGCCACCGCTTCGTGGGCCGGAGAAAACGGCAGCTTGTAACGCAAGGTTTCAGAAATGGGGAACAGGTCCAGCGTGCGCCCATCCTCCTCGGTGGTGAAATAACCATTCAATTCCGCCACCGTTTTACCGGTGCAAAGAAAATGATAGTCGTCCACAATCACATAGCGTATGCCGCAATCAGCCAGCGCCGGAACTACCGTTGCCTCCCACACCCGTTCTGTCAGCCACGCGCCCTGCGGGCGTTGCCCTAATTTCATTTCCAGCTTGTCGGAAAAAGTCTGGATTTGTCCGATACGATCACGGTTGGGGATCACTGCCAGCACCGGCTCGGTGTCGCCCGCGCCGAATAATTCCACCTGCCCCCGCGCCACCATTTCCCGCAACAGTGCCATGTCTTCCGGATAATGTTCGATCAGATAATCCAGCAACCAGCCGGAAAAATGTACCGCAAAGCGGAAATCCGGGTAGCGGTAGAGTACCCGCAGAAAGGGTTGGTAACAGCGCAGGTGCGCATCGGCCAGCACTTCTGGAAAATTGCCGACAGGCTGGTGAGCATGCACACCGAAAAGCAGGGAAATGGGTGGGGGCATCGGATTATTCCTGCGTCGCCCGCCGCATCGTACCACCCGACTCAGGATGTCCGCTACCATGACTGATAGGCTTAAACACCGCTGCCGGTACCGGCAGTTTCAGCAAACTGTAAAGATTGGCCAGATTGTCGCGAAACAGCTTATCAAAACCCTCCACCACATTCGGCGGATTGTAATCACCCAGCCACCAGAACCAGTCCGAGCTTTCGCAGGAAGCCAGTTGCCGTCCGGCTGCGGCCTTTTCCTCGGCCGTCAGGCGCCCGCTTTGCATCACCAGATCGTAGCTATGCTTGGCGGCGCATAACAGGTCCCACGCATGGTTTTTGTCGGGGTCACCGATCCAGGTGGAAAATGTCCCGTACACCCAACTACCCGCCGCCAGTACTGGTAGCACGACGGCGTCGGCAAACTCTGGGGATGCGATATAGTCGCGGTAAGTGGTGGCACGAATTGATGGATGATTTTCAAGAATTTCATAAAGATCATCAAAGAAATAATAGCCGTTGTAAGGATAGTATTCCCAGGCATTTTCACCATCCAGAATCACGCTCACCACTGGGCTCTCTTCCGCTGGGGCATCACGGCTGATTTGTTCGAACGAGTGCACCAGATGCTCGGCGGCATCGCGTCCGAACCATTTGGCATACTCGAAGCCGATCATGTCCGATAGTCTATCGTCACGGAAAAAACAGGTCATGCCATCGGTTCTCCCCTGCACCCGGTAGGGGCGGTAAAGATAACGACCTCGCTGCGGCAGCGGCTTGTCAGGATATGATTTGTGCAAACTATTGACCAGCACGCCCTCGCTGCTGGCACTCCATTGACAGCCGTGCTCTGCCAGGATTTCCAGCAATGGCGACGATACCGCACCTTCCGCTGGCCATACGCCAACAGGCTTGATACCGAAGCGCCGCACATGACTCTCCATCGCTGATGTCACATGAAATGCGACACGGCTGCGCCCCCCCGGATAAACCTCTTCCGTCGGCAAAGCAACACCGGGCAGACTGTCGCGGGCAGAAGTAAAATCAATCAGCAGTGGCGAGAGCGGATGGTAATGCGGCGTCGTGGACAGTTCGATCTGGCCCGACTCGGCCAGCTTGCGGTAGCGCGGAATCAACCCCCGAATCAATTCTCCAATCAGATTAAACAATTCAACCCGGTCAGCGTGGCTAAAATTCCCGCCTTGCGCCATCAATCGCGCCACCACCTCATTGCCCCGGCGCACACTCTCGCCGGTCCATGCCAGGTGATACCACACCAGCAAGTCCGCCAGATATTGACCGGAAAGATAGGCCAATTGGGCCTCGCCATGTCCACGCAGCATTTCGTGCAGGTCATACAGGCGTTGGTACGCCGGATACGGCTGCATCATGGTGGTATGGTTGCTGCTAAAGCAACTATCGAAGACACGCAGACGCTCGCTCGCGGATACCTGCTCCAGTTCGGGAGTAGCCAGCAAGCGCAATAGCGGATCGCGCATCCGCCCCAGGGCGAACTGTGCGGCATAATCTTCCAACTGGTCCAGCAACACTGGCACAAAATTCACTACTGCCTTGATGCGCGGATGAGCCTCAAGGTGATGCGCCATGTCGGTGTAATCCTTGATGGCATGCAGATACACCCACGGCAGCGTAAATTCGCCGGTCTTGTAATTACGGTAATCCGGCTGGTGCATGTGCCACAGCAGGACGAGGTTTAGTGGTTGCATTTCCGCTAGAAACTCTATGAAAATTCAGTGAAACGACTTCAGCTGTCGCGGGCCACCCACACTCTGCTCTTGATCCCCAGTCATCCGGCTACCTGACATAATGCACTCTCTGTCCAAGCATTTCCGGGGTAATCAGCGTGATGCCTTTCTCAGTAACATAAAATCGCTTGCGGTCTTCCTCCGGATCAAACCCCACCGTCAGTCCTTCAGGAATCATGCAATTCTTGTCTACTACCACCCGCCGCAGGCGCGCATGCCGAGCGATGTCGACGTTGGGCAGTATCACCGAGTCCTCAATGCTGCTGTAGCTGCGGACTTGCACATTGGAAAACAGCAGTGAACGGCGTACCGTCGAACCGCTGATGATACAGCCGCCCGACACCATCGAGTCCAGCGCCTGGCCGCGCCGGTCATCGTCATCAAACACGAACTTGGCGGGCGGCAACTGTTCCTGGTGGGTCCAGATCGGCCAGTCCTCATCGTACAGGTTGAGCTCCGGGGTCACGTGGGTGAGGCCAAGATTGGCCTCCCAGTAGGCGTCAACTGTGCCCACGTCCCGCCAGTACGGTACTCCTGAGACCATATTGACGCAACTGTCGGAAAAACGGTGAGCAAATACCCGATGGCGGGGTACCAGGTACGGAATCAGATCCTTGCCAAAATCGTGCGATGAGCTGCGATCATCATGATCGCGAATTAAGTGTTCGAAAAGAAACGCGGCGTTGAACACGTAAATGCCCATGCTGGCGAGCGCCTGCCCCGGCTGACCTGGAATAGGTTCCGGGTTCGCCGGTTTTTCGGCAAAACTGGTGATACGCAATTCATCATTGGCGCTCATGACACCGAAAGCGCTCGCCTCTTCCAGCGGCACCTCCAGACAGGCCACGGTCATATCGGCAGATTTTCCCACATGCTCGGCCAGCAGCTTGCTGTAGTCCATTTTATAAACATGATCGCCCCCCAGAATCAACACGTATTTCGGTTCATGGCGGCGCAGGATGTCAAGATTCTGGAATACCGCATCGGCAGTTCCCTGGTACCACGCCTCCTCAATCCGCTGCTGCGCAGGTAGCAATTCGACAAACTCCTTGAAGCGGCCATCAAGAAAACCCCAGCCGTGCTGGATGTGACTGATCAAACTCTGCGATTTGTACTGGGTGGCAACACCGATGCGGCGGATGCCGGAATTGACGCAATTGGAAAGGGGAAAATCAATGATGCGAAACTTGCCACCGAATGGCACTGCCGGCTTCGCACGCCAATCAGTGAGCTGTTGCAAACGGCTGCCGCGCCCACCTGCCAGTATCAGCGCTATGGCATTACGTGTAATCTGGCTGTGAAAACGCAGATCAGCCTCTTGTTTTTTCGGGTAAGAGTTCATAAGCGTGCATTGCTCCCTTGGTCATGTTACCGCGTTCTTTTGCATTATGGCACTTTCCTGCGATGAAATTTGATCCGAATCAACGATCACATGCAAGCTATAATCCTGCACATGCAACCCAGCCTCGTGAAACCCATCACCTCCGTTAAAGTTGCACCGTTGCTGAAAGCACTACTGGCAGCACGGCTGCACGATCCTTTTAATTATCTTGGCGCCCGCGTGCAGCAAGACCACGGTTTGGTGCGGGTGTTCTATCCTTATGCCAACAACGTCTGGATCAAGACCACCGGCGGTTTTGAGCCGATGACATGCGCTCATCCCAGTGGAGTTTTCGAGTGGTGCAGTGCGGCTCTACCCGCTATGCCCTATCTGCTGCGCGTTGAGGAACATGATGCGGCACGGAATACAACAGTGTATGAAACTTATGATGCTTACGCTTTCCCGTCACAAATTCCTGACCATGACTTATATCTGTTCAACGAAGGCCGGTTACGGCAGACGTACCGCACCCTGGGCGCTCACGTTGCCGAAATCTACGGTGTCGCGGGAGTACGTTTCTCGGTGTGGGCACCCAATGCTGAGCGGGTCAGTATAGTGGGTGACTTCAACCGCTGGGATGGGCGGGTGCATCCGATGACGGTGCGCGGCTCCAGCGGTGTCTGGGAATTGTTTATCCCCGGCCTGCCGCCGGACTCACTCTACAAGTATGAGATCCGCAACCGCGATAGCGGCAAAATTCTGCTCAAAACCGATCCTTATGCTACGCGCTACGAACTGCGCCCCGGCACCGCCGCGCGCACACCCGCTGGCGGCGCCGTCAACTGGCAGGATGCCGGCTGGCTGGTGAACCGCGCTAGCTGGGACTGGCTGCACGCACCGCTGAATATTTACGAAATTCATGCCGGGTCGTGGAAGCGGCATCCGGACGGACGCTTTTATACTTATCGCGAGCTTGCCCAGCACCTGATTCCCTACGTACTGAAAATGGGCCATACCCATATCGAACTGCTACCGGTGTCGGAACATCCGCTTGATGAGTCCTGGGGTTACCAGATCACCGGGTATTTCGCCGCCACCAGCCGTTATGGTTCACCGGATGATCTGAAATTCTTCATCGATACTTGCCACCAGGCAGGTATCGGTGTGATTCTCGACTGGGTGCCGGCGCACTTTCCGCGGGACGCCTTTGCCCTGTCCCGTTTTGACGGCACCGCGCTGTACGAACACGAAGACCCACGCCTGGGATTTCACCAGGATTGGGGCACATATATTTTCAATTACGGGCGTAATGAAGTTAAATCGTTTCTGCTGTCCAGTGCCCATTACTGGTTATCTGAATTTCATTTTGACGGACTGCGGGTGGATGCGGTTGCATCCATGCTCTATCTGGATTATTCCCGCAAGCAAGATGAATGGCTACCCAACAAGTATGGCGGCAGGGAAAATCTTGAAGCCATAGAATTCCTGCGTGAATTGAATATCATGGTGCATGAAGAATTTCCCGGTGCGCTGACGCTGGCTGAGGAGTCCACCGCATGGCCGGCGGTATCGCGTCCCACTTATGCTGGCGGACTGGGGTTCTCGATGAAGTGGAACATGGGCTGGATGAACGATACACTTAGCTACATGCTGCAAGACCCGGTGCACCGGCGGTTTCATCACAATCGGCTCACTTTCGGCCAGCTCTACGCCTACACCGAAAATTTTGTGCTGCCGTTCTCGCATGATGAAGTGGTGCATGGCAAGGGCTCGCTGCTGGACAAAATGCCAGGTGACGCTTGGCAGAAATTCGCCAACCTGCGCCTGCTGTTTGCTTATCAAATGACTTACCCCGGCAAGAAACTCAATTTCATGGGCAACGAATTCGCCCAGGGACGCGAATGGAATGCCAGCCGAGAGCTGGACTGGAGCCTGCTAAAGCACGCGCAGCACCGTGGTGTGCAGGCGGTGCTGCGCGACCTCAATCATCTCTACAACAATACTCCTGCGTTGTATCAACTGGATTTTTCGCCAGAAGGCTTTGCCTGGATTGACTGCCACGATGCCGATAATTCCGTGATCAATTACCTGCGCCGCGCGCAGGATGGTTCATTCGCACTGGTCGCGCTCAATTTCACCCCAGTACCACGGGTAGGCTATCGCATCGGTGTTCCTGTTGCGGGAAACTATCACGAAATATTCAACAGCGACTCCGCCTATTACGGCGGCAGCAATCTGGGCAATCTGGGACATCTCGCCAGCAGCGGCGAATCATGGATGGGACTGCCGGATTCCATCGTTATCACGCTGCCACCACTGGCGGGGATCATTCTTTCCCTGGAAGGTTCGCATAGCGTCGCGGCATTAACGGATGCAGTGTGCAATTGATCTGGGAAATTCAGTCGCCAAGTACGAATAAAGAAAAATATTTCTGGCAAACAAAGAAGATGTCATGAATGCACGCGAAGTGGTGATATTGAGCGGTGTCCGTACCGCCATCGGCGATTACGGCGGCGCGCTCAAGGATGTTGCCGCTACAGAACTGGCGGCAACAGTGGTGCGCGCGGCAGTGGCTCGCGCCGGGATCGATCCCAACGAAGCCGGACATCTGGTTTTTGGCAATGTGATCCACGGCGGAACCCGGGACCTGTATCTCGCACGCGTGGCCTGCATCAACGGCGGCCTGCCGCAGACTACCTCCGCACTGACTCTGAATCGCTTGTGCGGCAGCGGCCTGCAGGCCATCATCTCCGCCGCGCAAACCATCCTGCTGGGCGATACCGATGCGGCCGTTGCCGGCGGCGCGGAATCCATGAGCCGCGGCGGATATCTGCTGCCTGCACTGCGCTGGGGGCAGCGCATGAACGACGGCGGCACCGTGGATATGATGGTAGGTGCACTGACCGACCCCTTTGATAACGTGCACATGGGTGTTACCGCAGAAAACATCGCCGCCAAATGGGGCATCAGCCGCACAGAGCAGGACAGATTCGCGCTGGAAAGCCACCACCGCGCCATCCACGCCATTAGGAATGGTTATTTCAAGGAACAAATACTGCCAATTGAACTGAAAACCCGCAAGGGTGCGGCAATTTTTGATACTGACGAGCATCCGCGCGCGGATGTGAGTATCGAAGCCCTGGCCGGGCTGCGCACAGTGTTCCAAAAAGACGGCACGGTCACGGCAGGCAACGCTTCCGGTATCAGCGACAGCGCGGCGGCAGTGGTGCTGATGGAACGCAGTGCCGCCGAGAAGCGCGGCCTCAAGCCGATGGCGCGACTGGTATCCTATGCTCACGCCGGGGTCGATCCAAAATACATGGGCATCGGACCGGTGCCGGCAGTGCAGAATGCCATGAAGCGCGCCGGCCTCACGGTGGCCGACATGGACGTAATTGAGTCCAATGAAGCCTTTGCTGCCCAGTCATGTGCGGTGGCGAGAGAGCTGCATTTCGATCCGGTAAAAACCAATCCTAACGGCGGAGCGGTAGCGTTGGGGCACCCCATAGGTGCGACCGGTTGCATCCTCACGGTCAAGGCGATTTACGAACTACACCGCAGCGGCGGACGCTATGCGCTGGTGACTATGTGCATTGGCGGCGGTCAGGGCATCGCAGCGATATTCGAAAGTCTGTGACGCGGAGATTTTCCACCATCAGGAATAGAGAGACATGTCCACCCGCACTCAATCCCCTGCCTGGCTTGCGTTGCAGGCCCACCAGCCAGTCATGGCAGGACAGCATTTGCGCGAGTTATTTGCACAGGATAATCAGCGCTTCGACAAATTCTCGTTGCGGTTTAACGATATTCTGCTGGACTACTCCAAGCATCCCGTCAGCGCGGAGACCATCACCCTGCTACTGGCACTCGCCCGCCAGCAGGGGCTGGAGGACTGGATCGCGCGGATGTTCCGCGGAGAGAAAATAAACAATACCGAGGACCGTGCCGCTCTGCATGTTGCGCTGCGCGGCGAGAACCCGGTGCTGGTGGACGGGGTCGATGTCATGCCTGCGGTCAAACGGGTGCTGACGCAGATGGAGCGATACTCGAACGCTGTGCGCAGCGGCGAGTTAACAGGTCACTCCGGCAATCGCTTCACCGATGTGGTCAATATCGGCATTGGTGGTTCCGACCTGGGACCGGCGATGGTGGTCGAAGCCCTCAGACCTTATGGCTCGCCCCATCTCGTTGCACACTTCGTTTCCAACATCGATGGCACCCAGCTTGCCGAAATGCTGCGGCAGTTGAACCCGGAAACCACGCTGTTCATCATCGCCTCGAAAACTTTCACTACCCAGGAAACCATGGCTAATGCCCGCGCCGCGCGGGAGTGGTTTCTTGCCCATGGCGGCAAAGAACAGGATGTCGCCACCCATTTCGTTGCAGTCTCCGCCAACCGTGCGGAGGTGGGGAAATTCGGCATCGATTCCGGCAACATGTTCGAGTTCTGGGATTGGGTGGGCGGACGCTATTCGCTGTGGTCGGCAATCGGCCTGCCGATTGCACTTGCGATCGGCATGGAGAATTTTTATGCGCTGCTCACCGGGGCAAGGGAAATGGACCGGCATTTCACCAGCACGCCGCTGGAACAGAATCTGCCGGTCATGCTCGGTCTCATCGGCATCTGGCAGATCAATTTCTGCGGTGCCGGAACCCATGCGGTGCTGCCTTATGATCAATCTCTGCAACGCTTCCCGGCTTATCTGCAACAACTGGAAATGGAGAGTAACGGCAAGCGCATAGACCGTGACGGTAACGCAGTGGACTACAGCACCGGCGTGGTGGTATGGGGTGAACCGGGAACCAACGGTCAACATGCTTTCTACCAGTTACTGCACCAGGGTACGCAAACCATCTCGGCAGATTTCCTGGCGCCCTGCCAAAGCCACAATCCCGTCGGCGACCATCATCGCCTGTTGCTGGCTAATTTCTTTGCTCAGACGGAAGCGCTGATGCGCGGCAAGAATGCAAGCGAAGTCCGTGCCGAACTCGAAGCCCAGGGGATGACAGCAGAAGCGCTGGAGAAACTGCTGCCGCACAAGGTTTTCCCCGGCAACCATGCCACCACTTCCATTCTGTTCAGGCTACTGGATCCCAAAACCCTGGGGTCGCTCATCGCCCTCTACGAACACAAGGTATTCGTACAAAGTGCGGTCTGGAACGTAAACCCATTCGATCAGTGGGGAGTGGAGCTGGGCAAACAACTGGCTGGGACAATTCTGGCCGAACTGGAGCAGGATGGAAAGGTGACTGCCCATGATGCCTCCACCAACGGGTTAATAAATTATTTCAAGGCAAACCGGTAGCAACGGGGCGACCAATAAGCTACCACATACAAATTCACTCTATGCCGCCCAACTCATCACGCCCCGATCTTAGTGTTCTGTTCATCACATCCGAAGTCCATCCTCTGAACAAAACCGGCGGTCTGGGTGACGTCAGCGCAGCACTGCCAGTGGCGCTGCAGCAATTGGGGGTGGACGTGCGCCTGCTGATTCCCGGCTACCCGCAAGTGCTGGCGGAACTTAAACACAAACGCAAGGTGACGGAGCTTGGTGATCTAGCGCAATTTCCGCCGGCCGTACTGTTATCCGCCAGACTGCCAGTAAGTACCTCTGCAAGCGTTCCCATCTATATCATCGACTGCCCCGGACTCTATCGGCGCAAAGGCGGTCCGTACACGGATGCGGCCGGGCATGACTGGCCGGATAACGCGCTGCGTTTCGGTCTACTCGCAAAAATCGGCGCAATTCTGGCGAGCGATGCCAGCCCGCTCGCCTGGCGCCCGCAGGTGGTTCACTGCAATGATTGGCAAAGCGGCCTCACGCCGGCATATCTGTATTTTCATCGGGGAACAAAAGCGGCATCCCTAATGGCGGTACACAATCTCGCCTTTCAAGGTGTATTCCCGCCCGGCAGCGTCACCCAACTGGGACTGCCCGCCGCCAGCTTCGACATCAACGGTGTTGAATACCACGGAAAAATGTCATTTCTCAAGGCCGGACTCTATTATGCCGATCACATCGTCAGCGTCAGCCCCACCTACGCCAGGGAAATCCAGACGGCGCCACTGGGTTTCGGCTTGCAAGGCTTGCTGGCAGGACGCCGCGAACATCTCAGCGGCATCGTCAATGGCATCGATAGCGTTGAATGGGACCCTGCCACCGATCCCTGTCTTGCGCGCAATTACACTGCCAACAGGCTTGCCGCCAAGGCCGCCAACAAGCGCGCATTGCAGCAGGCGCTGGGACTGATGGTCGATCCGGATATTTTATTGTTTGGGGCAGTGAGCCGTTTCACTCATCAGAAGGGTTACGATCTGTTGCTGCAGGTCGCGCCGCAACTGACCAGAATTCCCGCACAACTGGTCATTCTCGGCAGCGGCGAAGCGGCGCTGGAACAGCAGTTGACGCTGTTGGCAAAAACTCACCCTGGGAAAATCGCTGTGCGTATTGGCTTTGACGAAACGCTGTCACACTTGATTGAGGCCGGCGTCGACAGCTTCCTGATGCCATCACGCTTCGAACCTTGCGGTTTGAACCAGATGTACAGCCAACACTACGGTACGCCGCCACTGGTACATGCCACTGGTGGTCTGCTCGACACGGTGGTGGACTGCACCCCGGCAACGCTCGCCGACGGAAGCGCCAGCGGTTTCCTGTTCCACACCATGACCCCTGGCAATTTCCTCGCCGCCATCCGGCGCGTCACTAGCGCCTACCACGATAAACCAACCTGGCGCCGTTTGCAGAAAAACGGCATGGCCAAAGATTTCAGTTGGCGCACCAGCGCTGCTGCCTACCGCGAAATATATTTGTCGCTGCTATCCCGGCCATCGAAACAGGCTCGTGCCAAACCAGCCACATCCAAACGGCAGCGGAAAATGTAGTGCCTCCCTACTCCTTACTCCCCACTCCCCAACATAACCTCACAACCATACCATCATGCCCATTTCCAGCGGATGCGTCAGCAGCGGTTGATACGGATAAATACGGATGTAATATTCCAGCCTGCCGCATAATTCCGGGGCAAGATCCAGTTCAAACAGATGCTCACCCGATTCTCCGACGCCACTAAATTTAAACCTGAAGTGCTTGAAATCGCACGGCTTGCTACCCTTGAACTGGCGGCAGATCAACAGTTCCACTATCACGTCCTCAGGCTGCAGGCCGTTCAGTCTTGCAGCAACATTGAAATGCAGCGCATCGCCAAAGTTGACGCGCTGGCAGGGGGTATCCAGCCGGCGTAGCGTCACCCCGCCCCACGCGTTTCTCACATGGGCTTTCCAGGCAGCGATTTTCCTAGCGACGGCGAAGCCGTTTTCGGCATAGAGCGCACCTTGATTGCTGGCTGGCAGATAGAAATTCTTCACATATTCACCCACCATGCGTGCGGCACTGAAGCGCGGCAGCAATGACGCCATCGAATGCTTGGCCATTCTCACCCATTCAGGCGAAAAACCAAGTTTGTCGCGACTGTAATAGAGTGGCACCACACGATCCTGCAGGATTTCATAGAGCGTCTGGCTTTCTTCCTGGTCGCGCAGTATGGGCGTCATATCCTCCGGTCCCGGCTTGATGGCCCAGCCATTTTTGCCGTCGTAGCCTTCTCCCCACCAGCCATCGAGTACACTCAGGTTAATTGTTCCGTTGATGCCCGCTTTCATCCCGGAAGTACCGCTTGCCTCCAGCGGGTACACCGGGTTGTTGAGCCACACATCCACTCCCGCCACCAGCCGCCGCGCAAGACGTAGATCATAACCTTCGATCAACAGAAGCTGCCCTTCAAATTCTGGCAAGTGCGCGATCTGGCTGATGCGCCGGATCAAGTCCTGGCTAGGAACGTCCGCCGGGTGTGCCTTACCGGTGAAAATCAGCAACACCGGGCGTTCCTGGTCAAGGATGATTTTACGCAGCCAGTCGAGATTCTCGAATAGCAGCGTGGCGCGTTT
Source organism: Nitrosomonadaceae bacterium (assembly GCA_030646695.1). Lineage (GTDB taxonomy): Bacteria > Pseudomonadota > Gammaproteobacteria > Burkholderiales > Nitrosomonadaceae > VFJL01. The sequence continues at coordinate 13,543 of JAUSLF010000022.1, read as the reverse complement.
ATAAGTGGCGAAGCGGCGGGCAAAACCGAGTGTCAACACATTTGGGTTGATCGGATCGGCGAACTTGAACAGCCGGTCGAGATGCGCATCAGAGCCATGGTTGCGGGAATTCTGTATGGCGAGACGGTTGCGTATGCCGTAAAGCATTTGTGATTTCAGCGACTGCCGCACGCTCCAGAACAGGTGGTCGGGTATCTCGTAGATGCGCGACCAGTATTCGGTGTCGCGCATCTTGCTGCGCCAATCCTGCCCGAAATAGCGATCGAACAAGTCGGACCATTCCTGCGCCAGGAACGTCGGCACATGCACGCCGTTGGTGACATATGCCATCGGGTTTTCTTCCGGCTCAATCTGCGGCCACAAATTCCGGCAGATGCGCGCCGATACGCCGCCGTGTATTTTGCTCACGCCGTTGTGCAAGCGCGAACCGCGGATGGCGAGCGTAGTCATATTGAAATCCGGACTGCCGGGGGTGCGGCCCAGCGCCATGAATTCTTCACGGACGATTTTAAGATCGCGGTAGAATCCATCAAAGTATGCCTGCATCATATCTTCACTGAAATGATCGTGTCCCGCCGGCACTGCGGTATGGGTAGTGAATACCGTGCTCACCGCCACTGCCTCCAGCGCGCTGGCAAAATCCAGTCCCTGCTGCACCAATACGCGCGCACGCTCCAGCATCATGAACGCCGCATGACCTTCATTGATGTGCCATACCGTCGGCTGCATGCCCACCGCCTGCAATGCGCGCACGCCACCGACACCGAGTATGATTTCCTGCTCGATGCGCATGACTTTGTCGCCGCCATAGAGCTGATGGGCGATGTCGCGGTCTCGCGGGGAATTTTCCGGCAAATCGGTATCGAGCAGATAGAGCATCACATTGCCCACCTTCGCCTGCCACACTTTCACCACCACCTTGCGTTGCGGCAATTCCACTTCGACATGCACTTCCGAGCCATCACCGCGCAGCACCGGCGACACCGGCAAGTCTTCGAAATCCGAGTCGGCGTAGGTGACTTGCTGATTGCCCTGGTTATCGATAGTCTGGAAAAAATAGCCCTGGCGGTAGAGCAGGCCGACAGCGACAAGCGGCAAACGCAGATCGCTCGCTGACTTGCAGTGGTCACCGGCCAGGATGCCAAGGCCGCCGGAATAAATCGGGAAGCTCTCATGAAAACCGAACTCGAAACAGAAATACGCCACCTGATCGTGTGAACGCAGGCTTTCGGTGTCGTCGTGCCGCAGCGGCTCGGAATGATAAGAATCGTAGGCCGACAGAATACGGTTGTAATTGGCCAGGAATACCCGGTCTTCTGCCGCTTTCAGCAGCAGGGATTCGTCCACGCGCTTGAGAAAAGCCTTGGGATTGTGCCCCACCGCCCCCCACAGACCGAGATGCAATCGGGCAAACAAGGTGCGGGTAGAGCGATCCCAACTGTACCAGAGATTGTTGGTGAGCTCCTCCAGGCGCACCAGACGGGGCGGGATTTTGGGATTGACTGCGATGGTAAATGCGGTGCGGGAAGACATGCGTAATTCTCCTTAACAGAGGCTAGACGATAGGTGTGAAAAGTAAATTGCGTATTACTCTGCTACGCCCTGAGGAAATGCTCGCGGTAATACTTCATTTCAACAATGGAGTCATAAATATCCGCCAGCGCTTCATGCTTGCTTTGCTTGGTCAAACCTGCAGCAATCCCGGGTTTCCAGCGTTTGACCAGTTCCTTCAGGGTGCTCACATCCAGATTGCGATAATGAAAATATGCCTCCAGTTGCGGCATGGAACGCGCCAAGAAGCGGCGGTCCTGGCAGATGGAATTGCCGCACATGGGGGAAATCCCAGGCGGAACATGCTGCTGCAGGAACTCAAGCATGCATGCCTCCACCTCAGATTCTGTCAGGGTTGACACCTTGATCTTGTCGATCAGACCGGATTTGCCATGAGTGGATTTATTCCAGTTGTCCATCCCGTCCAACACCGCATCTGACTGATGTACCACCAGCACCGGCGCCTCCGCCACCACGTTCAACTGCGAATCGGTCACGACCAGGGCCACCTCGATGATGCGATCGCGATCCGAGCTGAGTCCGCTCATTTCCATGTCGATCCAGATGAGGTTACCGTTATCTTGTGCCATAATCCGACCCTTCCCCTGAATTTTCAGGGTGTAATTGTGTCATACCGCTAGCAGTCCGTCACGCTCACTGCCCGTTGCCAGCCTCTGGTCTCAACTATCCATGCAAATCTTCACTGCCGTCTTTGTTGCCGCCCTGCTGCTCACCACCTGTGTGCGCATGTGGCTCGCAACGCGGCATATCCACCATGTCCGCGCCCACCGCGCCAGCGTGCCCGACAACTTTTCCGCGCAAATCGATCTAGCAGCGCACCAGAAAGCAGCCGACTATACTTGCGCAAAAACCCGTCTCGGTTATCTCAACATATTTCTGGAAGCGGCATTGCTACTGGCTCTTACCCTCGGCGGCGGGTTGAATGCCCTGGCCGCTTTCTGGTCAGACTGGCTGGGTGTCCCGATACCGCTCGACGGCAGTTTAGCAAATTACCCGATAACCCACGGCATAGCGCTGATCATCAGCACCATGCTGCTGATGAGTGTAGTAGAAATCCCCTTGACTTACTATCGCACTTTTATCATCGAACAACAATTCGGCTTCAATAAAATGACGCCCGCCATGTTCTTTGCCGATCTCATCAAGCAGACTGCGCTGGGTATGCTGCTCGGCGTACCGCTGCTATTCGGGGTGTTGTGGCTGATGGCGGAGATGGGTGCGCACTGGTGGCTCTACGCCTGGTTCGCATGGATGGTATTCAACCTGCTGGTTCTGGCCATCTACCCCACCTGGATTGCGCCGCTATTCAACAAGTTCACGCCGCTGGCAGATGCCGCGCTCAAGGCGCGTATCGAACAACTGCTGCAAAAATGCGGCTTCGAATCCAGTGGACTGTTCGTGATGGATGGCTCGCGCCGCAGCAGTCACGGCAACGCTTATTTCACCGGCTTCGGCAAAACCAAGCGTATCGTTTTCTTCGACACTTTACTTTCGCGGCTCGACGCAGCCGAAATCGAAGCAGTGCTGGCGCATGAACTGGGACATTTCAAGCGCCGCCACGTCATGAAACGCATCGTCTGGAGTTTCGCCATGAGCCTGGTGTTCTTGTGGGGATTGGGCTACCTGATGCAGCAGGACTGGTTCTATCAGGGATTGGGCGTAACCGTTGCGGCCGTACCTGCAACCGCAATGGCACTATTGCTGTTTTTCCTGGTGATGCCCGTGTTTACGTTCCTGTTGCAGCCGCTGTCCAGCCTGTATTCGCGCAAACACGAATTTGAAGCTGACGAATACGCTGCACACAAAGCCTCTGCCACCGATCTCATCCGTGCGCTGGTAAAGCTCTACCAGGACAATGCCGCAACGCTCACTCCCGACCCGTTGCATTCGGCATTTTATGATTCCCATCCGCCTGCCGCGTTAAGGATAGCGCGGCTGCAGAACCTGGCGCATAATTTACAATCGGAAATGTAGGGGTTATCGATACTATTCCCCACCATAGACTTGACAACCTGCTCACTTCGAATAAACCGAACCCTACTGAAATGAAGAGGATGTTATGCAGATACTCCAGTCCGCATTTAGTAGGCTTGGGCGCAACGACGGGAACGACGGACCAGGAGTTGCAACGGGTGAGAATCAGAGGTAAATAACGTTAATCAAGGAGGCTCAGAATGCAGATCGGCATGGTTGGATTAGGACGTATGGGTGCCAATATGGTGCGGCGCCTGACGCAGGGAGGTCATGAATGCGTGGTCTATGACGTGCACGCAGAAGCCGTCAGGAAACTCGTGCATCCAGGTGTTATTGGGGCATCTTCGCTTGAGGATCTAGTCACCCAGTTGGCCAAGCCACGCGCAATTTGGTTGATGGTGCCTGCCGCCTTGGTTGATCAGTTGCTGACGATGCTGGTGCCGCTCCTTGAGGAAGGCGATATCGTCATCGACGGCGGTAACTCCTATTACCACGACGACATTAGGCGCGGCGATGAATTGAAACAGCAAGGAATTCATTACCTGGATATCGGGACGAGCGGTGGGGTCGCCGGGATCGAGAGTGGCTACTGCCTGATGATCGGTGGTGAAAAAGATATCGTCCAGCATCTTACCCCGATTTTTGTCACCCTCTCCCCTGGCGTTGACGCGGCCCCGCCAACGCCAGGCCGGCAACAGCGCGTCGGCACTGCCGAACAGGGTTATCTACATTGTGGGCCACAAGGAGCGGGCCACTTCGTCAAGATGGTTCACAACGGCATTGAATATGGCGTCATGGCGGCTTATGCCGAAGGACTAAATATCCTGCACAATGCTGATGTCGGCAAGCGGGCTCGCGATACGGATGCCGAAACAACGCCGTTACGCAACCCGGAGTATTACCAGTATGACTTGGATCTGCCTGAGATCGCGGAGGTCTGGCGCCGCGGCAGCGTGATCCGCTCGTGGTTGCTGGACCTCACTGCTACCGCGCTGCTAACTGACCCCGATTTGAAGAGCTACACTGGCCGTGTGTCTGATTCGGGCGAAGGACGCTGGACACTCGCGGCTGCCATCGACGAAGCCGTGCCCGTCCCTGTCCTGAGCGCCGCACTTTATGAACGCTTCAGCTCGCGCGGTGATGCCGATTTTGCCAACAAGGTGTTGTCTGCGATGCGCTACGTATTCGGCGGTCACATGGAGAAGACGGCCCAGAAGCAGAAGGAGTGAAGATGAACGCACTCCATTCCGATGCCTTTGTTTTCTTCGGCGCTACGGGCGATCTGGCCTACAAGAAGATATTCCCCGCGCTGCAAGCAATGATCCGGCGCGGCGATCTGGATATACCGATCATCGGCGTGGCCCGTGCCGGCTGGACGCTGGACAAGCTGCGCGAACATGCGCGCGATAGCTTGGAGCACAACGGCGGCGTCGATGCGGACGCGTTCGCCAAGCTGTCCGCGCAACTGCGATACGTAGACGGCGACTACCAGGATGCCGCGACCTTCGACCGCCTGAAACAGGCGCTAAACGGCGCAGTGCGACCAGTGCACTATCTCGCGATTCATCCGAGCATGTTCGCGACCGTGGTGCAGGGCCTGGCGAAAGCTGGCTGCGCCAAGGATGCACGGGTCATCGTCGAAAAGCCATTCGGACGCGACCTGACCTCCGCGCGGGAGCTCAATTGTGTCGTGCGGTCGGTGTTCCCGGAAGATTCAATCTTCCGCATCGACCACTACCTTGGGAAGGAGGAGATCATGAATATCCTCTACTTCCGCTTCGCCAATTCGTTTCTGGAGCCAATCTGGAACCGCAACTACGTGGCCAGCGTCCAGATGACCCTATCCGAGGATTTCGGCATAAAGGACCGCGGCGCGTTTTACGAAACTACCGGTTGTCTACGCGACGTGATCCAGAACCATCTGTTCCAGATCGTCGCCCTGCTTGCCATGGAGCCGCCATCCCATAGGGGCTATGCGGCCGTGCACAGCCAGAAAACTGAAGTCTTTCAGGCCATGCGCCCTTTGAAACCCGACGATCTGGTGCGCGGCCAGTACGTTGGCTACCGAAGAGAACCGGATGTGGCGAAGAACTCCGATGTCGAGACTTTCTGCGCCTTGCGGCTTTTCATCGATTCTTGGCGCTGGGAAGGGGTGCCATGGTATTTGCGTTCCGGCAAATTCATGCGCGAAAAGGTTGCCGAGGTGCTGGTCCAGTTGAAGCCGCCACCGTCGAGGTTGTTCGCCGATTCCGTGCCGGCGACCGGACGCGCCAACTATCTGCGCTTCTGGCTCTACCCCAATCCCGCCATCGCACTCGCCGCTCGCGTCAAGCGCGAGGGGAAGGAATTCGTCGGCGACCAGCGAGAGCTCTATCTGGTCGGTGAACGGCCGGGACAGGAAGCGGAAGCCCCCTACGAGCGGCTTCTGGGCGACGCCATGGCGGGCAATGGAGCGCTCTTTACCCGTGAGGATGCGGTTGAGGCCGCTTGGGCAGTGGTCGATCCAGTCCTCAAGACCCATCACCCGGTTCACCTCTACAAGCCCTACAGCTGGGGACCAAAAGAGGCTGATGCGCTGATCGCAGCGGACGGCTGCTGGCACAATCCCGTACCGGGGCAGGTGGTGGCATGACGGTGCTGGACGATATGGTGTCTGCTTGATGTGGACAACTACGCTGCCCGACAATGATCGTTTCGCCATCGCGTAGCGACGCGCGCCCCATCCATGAACCAGGAGTAAACATGAACAAGAAGACCCGGCAATTACACGATCTCGGCCAGAGTCTGTGGCTGGACAACATCACCCGCGAGATACTCAACGACGGCACCCTGCGCCGCTACATCGACGAGTTATCAGTCACCGGCCTGACCTCGAACCCGACCATCTTCGACCAGGCAATCGGCAACACCGACGCCTACGACGACGGCATCCGCGACAAGGCGCAGACTGGGAAATCCGGCGAAACCTTGTTCATCGAATTGGCGCTGGAGGATCTGCGCCGTGCCGCCGATCTGTTCCGGCCAGCGTTCGACGCCAGCCATCACATCGATGGCTGGGTCTCGATGGAAGTCTCACCATTGCTGGCCAGTGATACCGATGGCAGCATCAAGGCCGCGCGGCAGATCCACCAGCAGGCCGATCGGCCGAACCTGTTCGTCAAGATTCCTGGTACGCCCGAAGGCATTCCTGCGATCGAAGAATCAATTTTCACCGGCGTACCGATCAATGTCACCCTGTTGTTCTCGCGCGAGCAATACCTCGCCGCCGCCGAGGCCTATCTGCGCGGCATCGAACGCCGTATCGCCGCCGGGCTCGACCCACACGTCGGCTCAGTCGCCTCGCTATTCGTCAGCCGCTGGGACAAGGCGGTGAGCGACAAGGTGCCCGAAGAGCTCCGCAACAAACTCGGCATCGCGATTGGCGGGCGTACTTACCGGGCCTATCGCGAGCTGCTGGCCTCACCGCGCTGGCACAGGCTTGCTGCCGCCGGGGCACGTCCGCAGCGACTGCTCATGGCCAGTACCGGCACCAAGGATCCCAAGGCATCGGATACCTTGTACGTCGAAGCGCTGGCCGCGCCGGACACCATCGACACCATGCCCGAGAAGACCCTACATGCCTTCGCCGAGCGTGGCGAACTCAAGGGTATGATGGCCGCGGACGGCGGCGATGCCGAGGCCATACTGGCGCGCTTCGCGCAGGTCGGCATCGATGTCGATGCGCTCGCGACCCAACTGCAGCGTGACGGAGCGCAATCGTTCGTCAAGTCCTGGCAACAGCTGCTGCAGCGCATCACTGACAAGAGTGCCGCGCTGGCAAGCGCCCGCTGAAGCCACCGATGAGCATCGTCATGGCTCCAACCGCACCTGCAATCCTCCACATCCTTGTTGACCCGGCGGCCGCGATGGCAGGCGTTGCAGCAACATGCCGGGCAACAGCAACGGCATCACCTGCGTGAACTGTTCGCCGCCGACCCCGCACGCGGCGAGCGTCTGCACGCCAAGGCCGCCGGCCTATATCTCGATTACTCCAAACAGCATATCATCGGCGAGACGCTCGCCTGTTGCTGGAACTGGCCAGCGCCTGTGGTTTGAATGAACGCATCGCGGCGATGTTGTTGAGGCGATTCAAAACGATTGATTGATCACAGATGGAGGTTCTATGTCGTTATCTATACAAGAGTTGGAAAAGACGGTGGCGGAGCTGACGGCGCCGGGCAAGGGGATTCTCGCGGCCGACGAGAGCGATGGCACCATCGCGAAACGGTTTAAGGGGGTGAATGTGGCGTCCACTGAGGAGACCCGGCGCGATTACCGGGAGCTGTTGTTTTCTACGCCCGGACTGGGCGATTTTATTAGCGGCGTCATCCTGTTCGAGGAAACACTAAAACAAAAAACTGCGGCAGGTGTGCCGCTGCCGCAGTTGCTGACAGCACAAGGCATGGTGCCCGGAATCAAGGTGGATAAGGGCACGATGCCGCTGCCCGGTTTTCCAGAAGAGAAAGTGACGCAGGGTCTAGACGGTCTGGCACAGCGGTTGAGCGAATACAAACAACTGGGCGCGCGTTTTGCCAAGTGGCGCGCGGTGATTGCCATCGGCGCTGGCCTCCCGACGCCGCAGGCGATTGCAGCCAATGCCCATGCCTTGGCGCGCTACGCAGCCATCTGCCAGGAGCAGGGCCTGGTGCCGATCGTCGAACCCGAGGTATTGATGGACGGTGACCACACGCTCGCGACTTGCGCACGCGTCACCGAAGAGGTGCTACATGCAGTGTTTCACGCGCTGCACCAGCAACGCGTCGCGCTTGAGTGCATGCTCTTGAAACCCAGCATGGTTGTGCCGGGCAGCGCATGCCTCAAGCAAGTCACACCCCAACAGGTGGCGCAGGCTACTCTCACCTGCCTGCGGCGCACGGTGCCAGCAGCGGTGCCCGGAATCAATTTTCTCTCTGGCGGGCAGAGTGAGGCGGCGGCCACGGCCAACCTCAACGCCATGAATGCCAACGCAGAAAGGCAACCGTGGGTCTTGAGCTTCTCCTACGGGCGCGCCCTGCAGGCACCCGTGCTTAAGGCATGGCGCGGCGAGGCGGCGAACAAGATAATCGCGCAGCAAGCGCTGTACCAGCGGGCGCGCCTGAATAGCGCGGCCCGCCAAGGCAAATACACAGCCGCGATGGAGAACGAATGAGTTGCTGCGTGGGTCGGAATGGTCGGTAGTAATGCAGGTGTCGACAAGCTGCGACTGCTTGGGGAATTGTTGAACGAGAGATATGAATTTCTTATCAGCGTTGAAGTAACAGCCATGACTGGAGAAAAATGGAGTAATGAAAGCAAGCCTTTTAGCAGGAAAGCCCGCCCCGCTGACGATGCTGGTCAATATCCCAAAACTAGTGACGGCCTACTATAGCAACATGCCTGACACTTCGGTGTACGGGCAAAGGGTCGCATTTGGCACCTCGGGGCATCGCGGTTGCGCGTTCGAAAATAGCTTCAACGAATGGCATGTTCTTGCCATCAGTCAGGCCATCTGCCAGTACCGCAAGCAACAGGGTATCGATGGCCCCCTGTTTCTGGGTTTCGACACGCACGCGCTTTCCGTGCCGGCGTTTACCAGTGCGCTCGAAGTGCTGGCGGCCAACGGTGTGGAAGTCATGCTCGCAGATAAAGACGAATACACACCCACTCCTGTGATTTCTCATGCAATACTCACTTACAACCACGGCCGCGATGCAGGGCTGGCGGATGGAATTGTCATCACACCTTCGCACAATCCGCCCGATAATGGCGGCTTTAAGTACAACCCACCCAACGGTGGGCCTGCAGGTAACGACATCACGGGATGGATCGAGGCCAAGGCCAATGCGTTTCTGGAAAGCGGCCTGCAGGGCGTGAAAAGAATCCCCTATGAGCAGGCCCGGCGCGCCGCTACCACGCACCGGCATGACTTTCTCAATGCTTATGTAAGTGATCTCGGCAGCGTGCTTGATATGGATGCGATTCGCGGCGCGAACATCAGTATGGGCGTGGACCCGCTTGGCGGCGCCGGGGTTCATTATTGGGGCCCGATTGCCGAGCGCTATGGCTTGGATCTCACGGTTGTGAACGAAGTCGTCGATCCCACCTTCCGCTTCATGACGGTCGATTGGGATGGTCAGATTCGCATGGATCCATCTTCGTCCTACGCAATGCGGAACTTGATCGACCTCAAGGACCGCTTCGACATTGCCTTCGCCTGCGACACCGATCATGACCGGCATGGGATCGTCACCAGGAATGCGGGTTTGCTGCCGCCCAACCATTACCTTTCCGTCGCCATTTTCTACCTCTTCCAGCATCGGCCTAAGTGGAGCAAGGATGCGGCGGTTGGCAAAACGGTCGTCAGCAGCCAGATGATCGATCGCGTCACTGCGAAGCTCGGCCGCAAGCTCTACGAGGTGCCAGTCGGCTTCAAGTGGTTTGTGGAGGGACTGCTTGACGGCTCGCTTGGTTTTGGCGGGGAAGAGAGCGCGGGCGCCTCTTTTATCCGTATGGATGGCAGCGTCTGGACGACAGATAAAGACGGCATGGTCCCGGCTTTGCTATCAGCAGAGATTACCGCACGCATGGGCCGCGATCCCGGCGAAATCTACCGTGAGCTTGCGCGCGAGTTCGGTGAACCTATTTACGATCGTGTTGAGGCGCCAGCGTCCCCAGAGCAAAAACAAATGCTGGCGCAGCTCTCACCCCAGCAGATACTGTCTACAGAGCTGGCTGGCGAAAAAATCCAGAGCATCCTCACGCAGGCACCGGGCAACGGCGCACCCATCGGCGGCTTGAAGGTGATTACCGGGAGTGGATGGTTTGCGGCGCGTCCGTCCGGAACAGAGGACATCTACAAAATCTATGCGGAGAGCTTTCGTGGAGCGGATCATCTGCGCCGCATCCTGGCGGAAGCACAGATCATCGTCGCTGCTGCGCTGGCGGCGCCCACGCAGTAGCCGGGGATTGCGCGTCCAAGACAAATTTGAAGGAGAGGCTATGAGCAAACAAACACGTGCCAGCCACCCCATATACAAATTTCTACCCACGGAAATCGAGGGGTTCAATTCCTTGGCCGAGCTGGCCTTGGATCTGCGTTCGGCGTGGAACCATGCCAGCGACCAAGTGTGGCAGCAGCTTGATCCAGAGCTCTGGGATCTGACCCAAAATCCCTGGGTTGTCTTGCAGACGGTCTCGCGCGATCAGATCGAGCATGTTTTAGCCGATCCCGTTTTCCGCAAAAACGTTGACGATCTGGTACAGACCAGGCGGGATGCGGCGGAGGCGCCTGCGTGGTTTCAGCAAACCTACCCGCAATCGCAGTTAGGCTGTGTTGCGTATTTCAGTATGGAATTCATGCTGAGCGAAGCGTTGCCTATCTACTCGGGCGGACTTGGCAACGTGGCCGGCGATCAACTCAAGGCCGCCAGCGATTTGGGCGTCCCGGTGATCGGCTTGGGGCTGCTTTACCAGCAAGGCTATTTTCGTCAGGTGATCGACAAGGACGGCACGCAACAGGCACTCTTCCCGTATAACGACCCCGGACAGTTGCCGATCACACCTTTGCGTAAACCGAATGGGGAGTGGTTGCGATTAGAAGTTGCGTTACCCGGTTATTCGGTCTGGCTGCGCGCGTGGCAGGTTCAGGTCGGTCGCGTGAAGCTGTACCTGCTGGACAGTAATGACGCAGCGAATTACCCCGCGCATCGAGGCATTACCAGCGAACTTTACGGAGGCGGGCCGGAGTTGCGCCTCAAACAGGAAATCCTGCTCGGGATTGGCGGATGGCGGCTGCTCGCGGCGCTCGGCATCCAGCCAGAGGTCTGCCACTTGAATGAAGGGCATGCGGCCTTCGCGGTGCTGGAACGCGCACGAAGCTTCATGGAGGAAACCGGACGCAGCTTCGAGGTCGCGCTGGCCGTCACCAGGGCGGGCAACCTCTTCACCACGCACACGGCGGTGGCTGTCGGTTTTGATCGTTTCGCTCCGGAGCTCATCGAGCAATACCTCGCTGGTTATGCAGGTATGCAGCTCGGTATAACCTGCCACAGTTTGCTGGCGTTGGGGCGCCAGAACCCGAACGACTCATCGGAGCCCTTCAGCACGGCCTATCTGGCAATCCGGGGGAGCGGGGCAGTAAATGGCGTGAGTCGCTTGCACGGCAGGGTGAGTCGGCACCTGTTTAGCCCGCTTTTTTCACGCTGGCCGGTGGGCGAAGTACCGGTCGGACACGTGACCAATGGCGTCCATATGCCGACCTGGGATTCGGAGGCGGCCGATGATCTTTGGACCCAAACGTGTGGAAAGTCCCGCTGGCTGGGGATGACCGAAACCCTGGAGCAGAACATTCGGTGCGTCTCCGACGCCCGGCTCTGGCAATTTCGCAGCGCCGCCCGCAAGTCGCTTGTGGAATACGCGCGCGAACGATGGTCCCGGCAGTTGGCTTCATCCGGCGCGCCGCCCGAGACGGTTGAGGGGGCGAAACATGTGTTTGACTGCAATACGTTGACGCTGGGTTTTGCACGCCGGATTGCAAGCTATAAAAGACCGAATCTGCTGTTACACGATCCGGAACGACTGCTGCGCCTGTTGACTGATCCGCAACGCCCGGTGCAACTCATCATGGCTGGCAAGGCGCATCCCGCAGATCAGGCGGGGCAGGCGCTGATTCAGCAATGGATGCATTTCATCGGTCGGTCTGCGGCCCGCCCCCGTGTGGCCTTCCTCAGCGATCACGACATGCACTTGACCGAGCAGTTGGTGCAGGGAGTCGACGTCTGGCTCAACACGCCTCGCCGCCCCTGGGAAGCGTGCGGAACGAGCGGCATGAAGGTACTGGTCAACGGCGGCATCAATCTGTCCGAATTGGACGGTTGGTGGGCAGAAGCCTACACGCCGGAAGTAGGGTGGGCGTTGGGCGATGGGCAGGAACATGATAACGATGCTGCCTGGGACGCGGTCGAAGCTGAAGCTCTTTATGACTTGCTCGAACGCGAGGTGATCCCCGAGTTTTATAGGCGCGATGGACAAGGTATCCCAAGCGCCTGGGTGGCCCGGATGCGCGAAAGCATGGCGCAATTGACACCGCGCTTTTCCACCAACCGCTCGCTATGCGAATACACCGAGCAACACTACCTCCCGGCGGCCTCGGCCTACCTTGCGCGGGCTGTCGATAACGGCGCAATCGGCGTGGATATGGTTAATTGGCGGCACGCTGTGGAGAAAAAATGGGCTGCAATGCGCTTCGGCGATGTGACGGTAAAGACGGATGGCGAGCAACACGTATTTGAAGTGCAGGTGTATCTCGATGATCTTGACCCGGAGGCGGTACGGGTCGAGTTATATGCCAATGGTGTCAACGGTGCCGAGCCGGAGCGAGTGAGCATGGAGCGCGTTTGGCAACTGGTGGGGGCAACAAACGGCTACTCTTATCATGCCTACGTGCCTGCGGCTCGCCCAGCGTCCGATTACACGGCGCGCCTCATACCGTATCACGATGGCGTGGCAGTCCCCCTGGAAGCCGCGCGAATTTTGTGGCAGCGGTGAGTCGTGCCAAACCGGACCTACCTCATGCAAGGAATGGCTTCACATGCGGACCTTGATCTCGTTCACAACGTTGGCAATTCCAGGTGCCGCCCAAGCCGCGCCAGATGCGGCGGCGTGCTCGGCCCAGGAATCCACCGTGCCACGCAAGGTCACCACCGCGCCTTTAACAACAACTTCAATGTCCTTGGCTTCACGTTCAGCATGGCGGGTAAAGGCATCGCGGATGCGGCTGATCACGTTTTCGGGCGTGGCGGACGCCGTCAAAGTTATGCTGTTGGTGACCCCGACGACACCTGTCAACGAGCGCACGGCGTTCTCGGCTTGACGCCGTTGATAGTCCCAGTCCACCTCGCCTTTGAGCGTTATCCAGCCCTTCTCGACCTTGACCTGAATCCGGTCTGCGGGAACCTGTGAATGCCACATCAATGCCGAC
>JAUSLF010000074.1 GCA_030646695.1 Nitrosomonadaceae bacterium | reverse complement strand
GATTGTGGATGCCACGCTGATTGCCGCACCCCCTTCGGTGAAGAATCAGGACAAGAGCCGTGATCCAGAAATGCACCAAACCAAGAAGGGTAACCAGTGGCACTTCGGCATGAAGCTGCACATTGGAGCAGACAGCCAGACCGGTCTGGTCCATAGCGCGAGTATCACTGCTGCGAACATTCATGACAGCCACGAAGTGCCGAACCTTCTGCATGGCGAAGAGACCCGCTTCTACGGAGACAGCGCCTATCGGGGGAAGCTGCAGCGGGAGCGGCTCAAGGAGATTGCGCCGAAGGCCAGGGACTTCACCAACAAACGAGCCTACAAGGGCCGTCCTCTGACCGAGGCGGACAAGGAAACGAATCGGCGCAAATCCAGTGTGCGATCCAAGGTCGAGCACCCATTTCTGATTCTGAAGCGTCTCTGGGGCTTTGCCAAGGTTCGCTATCGCGGCCTGGCAAAGAATGCCAACCGTGTTCGCCATGCTGGCGATGCTCAACATCAGCAAATGGGGACGACCTCTGACGGGAGAGATGCGTCCAGCATGAGCCGGAAACGGGGAAATCCCCTGCTTCCAGGCATGAAAAAGACTATTTATTCAATGAAAATTCTATTCGCGTCACGATTTCGTCTCGATTCATGTTCGCCGCCCAGCTTTGCGGCTACTTGTTCGGTGTTTCCTTAACGCTAAACTAAATCGTTAGGCATAGTCATAGTATTTGGCATATAAGGCATATAAAAAAACAGTGCCGACACTAGATCAAGGAATGATGGGGGTTTCAGGGTATTTAATGGTGCCAGAAGAGGCATCTAAAACTAGGCTGTAACCCAATGCCGGAGCGGGTCAATATTTTTTTTGTCTGATTTTTACCCGGATTTTTACCCGTTTGAAACGTCACTGGACTGATTGTTTCTGTCCGCTGAAGCAATCATTATTGTCCTTGCAATTTTCGCCGCCCTGGTCGGTGGGGTCAGTAACTCGCCCGCCAGATCCTGCAGCTTAAGCAGCAGGGCAAGGTGCGATTGTGCCCAGGCGGGCAGGGGGTTCTGTCCGGTCATCCAATGGGAAACAGATACCGTGCTGATACCGGTGGCCAGGGCGAAGTCGGATTGTTTCCAGCCCAGCTTTGCCAGCCCTTGTTTGAATTCATCAGTTGTCATGTGGTTGCCTCGCGCGCGCGTGAAAGATACGAAAATCTATCATAGCCAAATCGTTAAAGCAAGTTTAATAATAAGTGGGGAACGGTAATATAAAGGAGCCTATATCTTAATGAATAGTGGTAAATAATTAAATTATAGGAATAATTGTATTTAACATAACGTCCGTTATGAGCAAATCCGCAGGCACTCGCTGAAAAGTGGGAGACCTAATAATGGCGCGGGTTACAGGCTGGTTTTGTGTTTTTCTGAATTCGGCATAAGGTGTGCCAGCATAATTTGCGTGATTATGTTGCATCCACTGCGGCAGACAGCAGCATCTTAAGCCGCGCCTCCAGCCGCTTAATCTCAGCAGCGATCATTTCCGCATCGCTGCCGCCACCCAAATCTACCCAACGCCCCAGCCGGATAGCCTGGGCGTTATTTTCTAGTGCAGCTAATTGTTGATCTACTCGCCTGATTTCCATTTCAGCAGACCTTCTGCAGGCCGTGGAACAGTAAGCCTTTGGCCTTCCCTTGTCAGCGCCAGCTTCCAACGGGTTGCCACATTTTAAACAGTTTTCCATCAGATCATCCTTTCATGTTTAGAAAATCACTTTCTCCACTACCCCCCCCTCCCCCTAACCCCCGCGCATAAAAATCTGGCTAGGCACTCGGTCCCGAAAGTAGAAGCTGTAGACTTTTGATACCCCCCATCCATGCGGGTTACAGGGGTGCAGTTTGTTCGAGATGCATGCAAAAACTCGTCATCTACTACCTCTACCGTCCATCAGGTTGTTGATACTCGCTGCAGCCAGGCGGGGCGATGATGATCCGCTGGCCAGCAAAGCCAGTCTCCAGTTGCCGGTGCCCTAGATCGCAGCGCCAGAAGAACTGGCGGCGGGTGCAGGGGTGGTACTCCGTTGTCATGGTTATGTGTTTGCAGCCCTGGCATTCCTGCCCGGTCTGCTGTGTCGGGTGTACCAGCAATCCACCCTGCAGGAGCAATTGCCAGCAGGTAAGAAAGCCGCTCGCCCATGTGTCCTTTTCTGTCGCGCTGTTGGTTTCTCTGGCCACCCCTTCCCCCGAAGATGATGGAGCGTTTTCCGCTCGGTACCCGTTATTTTGTGTTGGGACAAGTTGGGACAGTTGGGACATGGCGTCTTTATTGGGTTCTAGCTGTCCCAACTTTTCAGGGGAGTGTTGGGACAGTTGGGACAGAATTAAACCACGTTCAACATTTGCAGGGTTTCTCTCTGGCAAGCCGTCCAGCCAATTCAGATTATTCATGATCGCCGCCCCAGACTTTGGCGTTAATGCGGTAACAATTTGTATGCCCAAAAAGCGGCAGACGCTCCTTGCGGGTGAAGCTCCTGCCCTCCATCACCAGGCATCCAAGATCATCCAGCAGGCGGCAAACTGCCCTGTAGTCGAAGCCCTTGCAAACCTCCCCCCGGAATACTTCTCGCAGAATGTAGAACTCTGTTTCCGTTGTCACCGCATCGATGCGCCGGAAGCCTGCCCGGTTGACCGTCTTGGGTGCGTGATCGTCTGTTGCCCTGTCCCAATCCGTAAAGCGAGCATCCCCGTGCAGTTCAAAGAACCCCCGCACTTGTGCCAGCATCACCGCAGCTTCCTGATTGCCGCCCCCGCCACGTTGCGCCAGCCATGCCTTAAAGCAGGTAGCAGCAGCTAGTGATGCCTCGCCCAATTGCCAGCCGGTGATACCCCATGCTGTGGCAATTTCCCCCGCAGCGCCCACCAGGGAGAAACGCAGTGCGGCGCGGTGCGCCTGGCCACCTGCATCACCAGGCAGGTGTTGCGTCATAAATTCTCGCTGGCCTTTCTTCACCAGTGAGGGCAGCTTGTCCAAATGTTCTACCATCTTCGCAATGAATGCGGGTGCAGCCGTGCCGTAATACTTGCCGGCCATTTCTGTTAGCACCTTTGAAAACACTGCCCCGCTGGCGTGATCATGCAAGGTGTCGAACAGTCCAAGCCCTTGCCCGGCATCGGCGGGAATATCCAGCAGGCGAATCTCTTGCCCGGCCTTGGGTTTACGGTTTGCTTGCGCCATGTGTTCAGCAAGTCCAGCCTCTCCACTCGATAGGAAAAGCAACCGCCAGCTTGCGATGTCACGCATGGTACCGGTGCGGTTGGCTCTGGCCTTACCGCTGCCATTGGCCAATAAATAAGCCACCTCCCCCGCTTCCTTGGGGTCAACCTGGCTTAATTCATCCAGTACCAGCAGGCAATCAGAATGCTGGGCTGCCAGCGCCTCGATACCATTTGAGGTCGCCCGCCAGCGTTGCAGATATTCCAGCCCACCCCATACCGAAGCGGCAACACGTAATGCCGTAGTTTTGCCGGTGCTTGAATCGCCCCGGTAATGCAGGCCGCCCGACTCCATGCCGGTGACATGCAGCAGTGGGGCAGCAAATGCCGTACAAATAGCAAACACCAGGCGTGAGTTACCAGCACATGGCGCGGCAAGGTGCGTTTGCCAGTCCGCCAGCTTGCCACGATGCTTGAAGGTGCTGGGGGCGCTGATTGCTGATTGGTACAGGATGCGTTCGTCTGCCTCACCAATGGTGCGGCTGGGCATCACGAACACACTGCCATGCCACCCGGTACGTTCCACACAACGGGCGCGGGCTTCCACTGGCGCGGTTTGAATATGTTGCGTGAGCAGGTTGCGGGCTTTGGTCATGCTCGACATTTGCAAGCCCATCGAAAGCAACACGCCGCGATATTCCGCACCATCACCCTTGAGTAATTCCATCGGCATTGCCCAGGCATGGTGCGTGCCGTCCAGATCATCAAATTCCAGCAGCCGCCCCCAGGCTTCATTCTTGGCGTCGCGCGTGACAGCAGTAATTTCCAGCTTGGAGCAAATCCACAACGGCGGTGCCTCCGTGCCGGTCTCAGTCTTGCCGAAATACCACACACCATCCGCGTTCGTGTGAAAGCGTCTTTGCGGATTTTCCGGCTCATCAGGTGCGTTGCTGGCTGGCTTTTTGGCTGTTGCTGGGGACGTAGCATTAACCGCCTGAAAAAATCCAGCCATAGCGCGCAGCAGGCTCACATGCCCGGCGGTCCATCCATCTTTTACCGCGTCTGCCGCGTCCCATTTTTCCGGGGGTGGTGTGCCATCGGTAAAGATCGGTTGACCAGCATCATCATGGCCGGGAGTGCGAGCGAAGGCAGCAAGGTTAATTTGTTGTACTTCACCAGCACCCACCTTGCGCACCAGCTCTGCAACAAGTTCCATGCACTTCAAGCCCGGCGCGTCATTGTCTGGCCAGAGAAAAACCGTGCGGCCTGTCAACGGTTGCCAGTCTGTTTTGTGTGGTGATTGCGCCCCGTTAAACATCGTGACTGACACGGCATCAGGAAACAGCAGGGCAGCAACATCAGCGGCTTTCTCGCCCTCGGTCACAATTACCGGAGCGTCAGGCCGTGCCGTGAGCTGGTCAAGATGATACAGCGGCCTTGGTTCTGGTAATCCCTGCCAGCGCCACTCATGTTTGCCGCTGGAATTTTTGCACCAGGTTAACGGGCAAAACTGTTTGCGCTCGCCTTCGGTTTTCGGCTCGAACCGATACACCAGACACAGCAGCTTACCGGCAGCGTCGCGGTATTCCCAATGCATGGAAAACTTGCCGTGCGTTGGGTGTGCCCTGGGTGGCTGCTGTGCATCCTTGGGTACGGGGCAGATCGCTTGCCAGTCCGGTTTTTTGCTGGTGGGTGATTCACTGGCATTGCCCGCCTCTTTTCGTGGGCTTGTAGCGCGTTCTGGCGAGTCTGATTTTTTTGTATCCAGCCCCAGAAACTCTGCCAGCAGTTTTGCGGCCTCGCCTTGCTTCAGATTCTCCAAGTAGGCCACCAGTGCCACCAGATCGCCGCCCCTGTCGCCGGTTGCAAAATCTGACCATGCGCCGGTATTCAGGTTGATAGAAAACGATCCAGGCTTGCTATCGGATCGCTTTGGGTTCAGCGCCAGATATTCTTTCGCTTTTCGTTTTCCACCGGGCAGCCAGCGCGACAACACGCTGTCAATACTGGCAAGGGCGGCGGCTTTTGTGGTGTTGATGTTGGCCGCCATATCACAGCCCCAGCAGCCGCTCGTACTGGCGCATGACACGTGTGTATTCTTGTTGGCTGGTTTCCGGGTTGTCTCTGACAAAAGCCGCTTTCAAAGCTTCGTACACCTTCCGGCGTGCGAGCTGTTCTTCTAGACTCACATCGTCACCTTCACCATCTGGATGTGAGGCCAGCCAGTCCGCGCTTTCGGCGATATTCTCGATCGCATCCGCCAAGCGTTCACCCAGGAAATCCGCTATCTGCAACATCGCATGAGTCCCCACCAACGCTGGAAATTTCGTTAAAGCGTCCATGGGATTGCGTAGCTTGAGCAACGCAGCGATGCACTCAGCAGAACCCATAAGCAGATCGCTGGCTTCCTGCATCGAATTGTCTCTGGCCTGATTCACGTTACCGGAGGTAGGTTTCATTTTGCCACCACTTTCTTGCTGGCCAGCGGGCGGCTATTAATCCATTCTTGCACTTCCTCACTACGCCAACCACTGGCGGATTCAGATAGCTTTACTCTGGCTGGAAATTGCCCCAGGGATTCGAGGCGATAAATCGAAGATCGGGAAAGTCCGGTTATTTGAATGACTTCTGGCAGCCTAAGAATAGACCGCATTTGATGTGTTGCTTGGGAATGCATATAACCTCCTATGGGAAACCAAAGTGCCTCATGCACCTTGGTTTTTGGAGGCTAAAGCAGTCAAATCACGGATTGCCGGAAACCGTGAAAATTATAATTCAAATTATTTTGCGAATCTTTGTCAGCCGGTTCTCAATACTTCTAGACTTCGTTATTTTGTCGACGCCACCAGATCGCCAATAAACCGCACTTTCATCAACTTCCTGAAACACGCCGCCCTGACTGCCGACTGCCATTCCTTGTAGTTCTTTCCAAACGACCTTGAATGATGCGGATTTTCCAAGTTTCAGGAGAATGTTATAAAGCACCGCACTCAGTGGATCCTCGCGGCGTTTTTGGTTGGTGAATTTTCTGCCCTTACTGGCCAGGGGTTCCAAGTCGGATAAGTACACCGATTTCCTTTCCTGTACTATTTCCAGCGCAGCTGCATGGTAGCGCGTCAACTCATACCGCAGGTTGTTGATGCAATCATCTATCCAATCCTTCCCGCCCGAATACCGTTTAAGTGAAAGCGCGGTATATAGCGATTTCATACAGGAGAGACGCGCCGGGTCATACACGGGCTGCTGTTCCACTCCACTGATATACCACCGCAGTTCCGAAGAATCTTTCATGCTTAACATAAAGTTCTGATCGGTTTCCGGATCCCAATTCTCCAAGTTCCAGAAACGCTCATATTCAACGCAGGCTTTACGAAGATTTCTTATAAGGGCGGTAAGGGGGTCTGCAACCCATTTCCCCCATTCTTCTTCAGTGGTATCAGGTGATAGGTTGGATAAATTCTCGCCTAGGGTCGTAAGCCGTCCCAGCACATGGTCAAGATCTTCCATCCCGCCAAAAATGATGATTTCACTCTCACGTGGATAGCGAGCGGGTAACTTGCGTTTTTTCTTATTGCTTACCTCAACCATAGCGCACCCCTTCAAGATGCCCCTTCAATAAAGTGCCACCCCAGGCGGTGAAGGTCTCCGCTTTTTGCCCGGCCAGGCTAGGGGTGGCTTAACGGTTACTCGGTTGGATTCAAAAGCTCATTGAATTTTCGCCTGAGGTCTTGAAATCCACAGAGAACCGCTTGATGGGTATTCTGGCCCATCGTGACCGGCCATTCCGGACGAACGTGACCGGTCATTCCGGTTCATCGTGACCGGCGGTTCCGGACGAACGTGACCGATTTTGGGTGATTTCCGGAATCGCCGGTCATGATGCCGGAACGGTGT
>JAUSLF010000070.1 GCA_030646695.1 Nitrosomonadaceae bacterium | reverse complement strand
ACTGTCCAGGTTTTATGGAATGCACGATCCCGACAGCTACGAGTTTTTCACCGTGCATCAGGAAGCCGACGTGTACCACTCACAGGCGGAATGGGCATTGATCAAGCGTTTTGCCGACACCCCGGAAAAGCAGGCCGAGGTGCTGGCTGCGACCATCCAGGCCTGTGATGCGCTGTGGGGATTCCTGGATGGAGTCTACGAGAACTACTGCGCAGACCTCGACTGCGAACGCGCGGAAGCAGTGACACTGCACTGAGCAAGGCCATGTGCGGGGAGCCGGAGTTTGCCACGAGCCCCTGATTTTAGCTTGGGCATTTCTCCGGTTTTGCACGGCCAGTTTCATCCACAGCCTGCAAGACTTTCAACAACTCTGTTTCCAGGTGAATCAGTGTTTTCGCTTCGCTCAATACATTTCCCGTAATCAGAAAGGTATCCTCAGCACGTTCGCCCAGGGTGCTGATCCTGGCGCCGTGGACATTTACGCCAAAATTCACCAGCACTTGCGCGATACGCGACAGCAATCCAGGGCGATCTCCGGCAACAATTGACAGAACGTGGTAGACACCCTTTTCGTCAGACTCGATATCGACTGACGGCGTGATCGGGAAATGCTTGAGATGGCGGCTCAAGCGTCTTGGTAATGGGGGCTCCAGCGGAGTCTGTTTTTTCAGTTGCTGTGTCAGTTCCCGCTCCACCAAACTGATCACACTACTGTATTGCTCCATCGCATTCGATGGGATCAACACCAGGAAGCTGTCAAGAGCATAGCCATGGCGAGTGGTATGAATTTTTGCCTCGACGATGCTGTAATTGATACGCTCAAAAAAACCGCAAATGCGCGCAAACAAGTCCTTCTGGTCGGGTATGTAGATCATTACCTGAATACCTGTTTCAGCCGGAGCGATACGCGCTTTTACCACGGGCACGGGTGATTCCAGACGGTCATGCAGATGGTGCATATGCCAGGCGATTTCCTGCGGGTCGTGTTGCAGCAGATAGGTTGTATCCAGTTCTGCCCACAGCCGTTCATATGCGCCGACAGGGATGGCATCGAGCCGCAGCAGTTTCAGCACCTCCTCCCGCCGATGTTCCAGCGTGCCACCGGCATGGGCTGGTGCACCGCTCAGTTGCCGCCGCGTCGCCCAGAACAAGTCTTCCAGCAACTTGCCTTTCCATGCATTCCACACTTTCGGGCTGGTGCCACGGATGTCGGCGACGGTGAGCAGATAAAGTGCAATCAGATAACGTTCAGTCCCAACGCGCTTGGCAAAGCCTGCGATTACGTTCGCGTCGGACAGATCCTGTTTTTGCGCCGTGGCCGACATCACCAGATGACTTTCCACCAGCCACGCGACCAGTTCCATATCTTCCAGCGGCAGTTGATGCCGCTTGCAGAATTGCATGGCGTCGGTTTTGCCAAGTAGCGAGTGATCGCCGTTGCGCCCTTTGGCGATGTCGTGGAACAACCCGGCAAGATAGAGTACTTCCGGCCGCTCAAACTCACTGATGAGCCGGCTGCATAGCGGATATTCGTGGGCGAATTCGGGCGCAATGAAACGGCGCAGGTTTCTCACCACCATCAGGATATGCTCGTCTACGGTGTAGGCATGAAACAGGTCATGTTGCATCTGGCCGACGATGCGCCCAAACGCCGGGATATAGCGCCCCAGCACGCCGTAGCGATTCATCAGGCGCAGTTCGCGCGTGAGCCCGCGTGGCTGACGCAGGATTTCCATGAACAGAGCGCAATTGTGCGGATCACGCCGGAACGCTGCATTGATGAGGGGCGTGGCGCGCCACAGTGCCCGCAGAGTGGTCGCACTACGGGCTGTTAATTCGGGATGTTGTTGCAGCAGCAGCGTACTTTCCAGAATCGTGCTTGGATCCTGCCGCAGAATGTCTTCGTTGCGTGCTTCCAATAATTCGCCGCGTTTCTGGAAACGCTCGTTGATGATGACCGGGGCTGCGGCTGCATCAGGAAAGATTTTTGTTTGCAGCGTGAGCAGCAGGATGGTGTTGATCTGTGTCACTGCCCTGGCAGCACGGTAGTAACGCTGCATCAATATTTCACCGGCGCGGCGCGGCGGTTTGCCGGCTATGTTGTATTCTTCGGCGAGAGAGGCTTGGTAATCAAATCGCAGCCGGTCTTCGCGCCGTCCTGCAAGATAATGCAGCCGGATGCGCATGTCCTGCAGGATGGCTTGGTGGCGCTGTGCAAGGCGGGCCTCCTGGCGGGTAATGAATCCGCCTTTGACGAGACTTGTCCAGGATTTTCCCAGCCCGGCAGCGCGGCTGACCCACAGAATATTTTGTAGATCCCGCAGGCCACCGGGGCTTTCCTTCAGATTGGGTTCAAGATTGTAAGCCGCATCATAATAGCGGCCGTGACGCTGCTGCTGCTCCAGCTGTTTGGCGTTGAAGAATGCACGGGGGTCAAGCGCAGCCCGCATGGTGTGCGAGAATTCGCTGAACAACTGACGGTTTCCGGCGAGTCGACGTGCTTCCAGCAGGCTGGTCTGCACCGTGATGTCCTTAACTGATTCTTCTGCGCATTCAGTGAGCGTACGGACGCTATGCCCCACTTCCAGCCCCATATCCCACAGCAGCCCTACCCATTGTTCCAGCTGGGATTTGATCGTCCCGTCCGCCACATTTACACTGTTTACTCCGGCAGGGAGCAGCACCAGCAGGTCTACGTCGGAACCGGGGAAAAGTTGACCGCGTCCGTAACCACCTACCGCCAGCAGCGCGATGGAAGCGGGCAGCGCCGTTTCACGCCATGCTTGATGCAGCAGGTCATCTACCAGCCGGCAATGGTCGCGCAACAAGGCTGTGCCGTTCTTGTTCTCGCGATAGCGCTGGTGTAATAATTTGCGGCCCTGCAACAGCACTCGCTTGCCTGCTGTAGCGTTTAACGGCTTTGGCAGCGGGCTTGCAATGAGGTCATGCATGCAGATCAGGAACTGAATGCGGGTTTCGGTGGCGCACCAGCAGACAGTGTCAGTACTTCGTATCCGGTTTCGGTAACCAGCACAGTATGTTCCCACTGCGCCGACAGGCTGTGGTCTTTGGTGACTATGGTCCAGCCGTCGGCCAGTTGGCGTATGGGCGCCTTGCCTGCATTGATCATCGGTTCGACCGTAAAAATCATGCCGGCTTTGAGTTGCAGCCCAGTCCCGGCACGGCCATAGTGGAGTACCTGCGGCTCCTCGTGGAATTTTGCGCCGATGCCATGACCGCAGAATTCCCTGACTATGCTGCATCCCCGGTTTTCAGCGAAGCTCTGGATGGCATGACCGATATCGCCCAGATATTTGCCTGATTTGATTTCCTCGATGCCGCGCCACATCGATTCGTAAGTAATTTCACACAGACGCTTGGCCTGGATTGGTGGCTCGCCCACGTAATACATGCGGCTGGTATCGCCGTGGTAGTCATTCTTGATGACGGTTACGTCTATGTTGACGATATCGCCAGCCTTCAGTTTCTTCTCGCCCGGCACGCCATGGCACACTTGATGATTGACCGAAGTGCAAATTGATTTCGGATAGGGCGCATATCCCGGTGGCGCGTAATTGAGTGGTGCGGGAATGGTTTTCTGCACATTGACCATGTAATCATGGCACAGCGCATCAAGCTCGGCGGTGGTGACTCCAGGCCTGACAAAAGGCGTAATATAATCCAGTACTTCCGAGGCGAGCTTGCCCGCGACCCGCATTTTCTCGATTTCCTGTGGAGATTTGGGATGCACCGTCATAGTAGTTTCCGGTTAATAAAATAGACCAAACACATGATGGGGATTGCAGTGTTGCTTTGCAAGACCGGCAGCAAGCATAAAGGATCGTCGCATGCGGCGGGTAGTCGCGATTACGAAAAAACGCTACTGCCGCAGTAATCCATAATTCGCCATCAAAGCGATGGCGTAGCAACTTCACACTCACTCGTTTTCAGCTCGCTCCCAGGGAACTCCTGTTTTAGGTGGATCATTTTCTCGATGACATCTTCCGCCGGTCTGTGTGCCACGAATGCCATCTGTTTCAGGCTACGTTCGCCCATGACTGCCGACCTAATGCCCTTGCTTCTCATTTCCGCTAAAAACTTTCGGGCCGCTTTTTCGCTACGAAAAATATCCATCGAGATGGCGTTATTCCACTCACTATTGTCCTGAATGTGAAAATAATTGGTCACACCCAGTTTTTTCAGTTCCTCAATTTTTTTTGCAGCATCGTACTTGGTCTTCAACGGTGGAATATGCACCCAATAGGCCGGGACTTCGCCTACCGCATGCCGGTTCAAGCTGTCACCCAATTGCAGCTTGGCGATGGCCGTCTCGGCCCGCTGCAAGTCGGTACCGATAAAATTTCCCCATTCCAGACAAGCCGCAGCTGCGAGCGCGGGAGCAGCTGCGGGTAGCAATCTGATTTTTTCCGGGTGAAGCTCCGCTGGTAATGGTGAGCCACTACTGGAGCCAAGCCCGGACTGAATGTAGATTACAAAAACTACGTTGGCAAATAACAACAGAAAAAATAGTGCTTTCATTAGTTGACGGTTTGTTGTTGTTAACAAGACCTTATCTTGTTAGAATTCGACATTAACCGCATGAATATCACTTTTCGGGAGTCTCAGGAATGCAAGGCATGAAAGTAGTTTCGAACATGGCAATATTGGCTATGCTGGCGGTATCCACCCAAATTTTCGCCGAAACTGCCACTAAAGGTGATGCAGCCAAAGGCCAGCAGATCGCAACTCAGGTTTGCGCAGGCTGTCACAATGCCGATGGCAACAGCGTTATTCCCACCAATCCAAGTCTGGCCGGACAACATGCCGAGTATACCACCAAGCAACTGATGAATTTCAAGGCGCAGGACGGCAAGCCCGCGGAACGCAATAGTCCGGTCATGGGTGCAATGGTCATGGCGCTATCAGCGGATGACATGAAGAATCTCGGCGCATATTATGCCCAGCAAACCCCCAAGCTCAGGGGGGCCAAGGACAAATCGCTGGCGCAGCAGGGTGAAAAAGTTTATCGCGGTGGCAACATCGAAGCCAGTGTACCGGCATGCGCCAGTTGCCATTCTCCCAATGGCGCCGGCATTCCGCCAGTCTATCCGCGCCTTGCCGGGCAGCATGCCGAATATACCTTGGCACAACTACGGGCATTCCGCAAAGAGGAGCGCACCAATGATGGCAATCAAGTGATGCATATGATTGCCAACCACATGAGCGAGAAGGAAATGCAGGCAGTATCGGAGTTTATTTCCGGCCTGCGCTAAGCTTGGGCATAGCGGTTCCCCAAAGGCGGCCTCGGCTGCCTTTGTTATTTCCAGGCGGAAAATATTCGTTCGGCTGCAGCCAACGTCTTGTTGATATCCTCGGTGCCATGTGCAGCAGAAACAAACCCGGCTTCGAATGCTGACGGCGCGAAATAAATGCTTTCGCCTAGCATGGCATGGAAGAAGCGGTTGAAAGCTTCCTTGTCGCATTCCATCACTTCGGCATAACTGGTCGGTGGGCTTGCTCTGAAATAGAGGCCGAACATACCTCCCACTGCTTGCGCACAAAAAACGATACCATGTTTTTTTGCGGCGGCAGTGAGACCCTCGGTAAGTTGCCGGGTGCTGGCAGCAAGTTTTTCATAGAATCCCGCTGCTTGCACCAACCGCAAGGTGGCAAGTCCTGCGGCTACTGCAACCGGATTGCCGGAAAGAGTGCCTGCCTGGTAAACCGGCCCCAGCGGGGCCAGGCATTGCATGATGTCACGCCTGCCGCCAAAGGCAGCCATCGGCATACCGCCACCGATTACTTTGCCGAGAGTGGTAAGGTCGGGCTTGATACCGTAAAGTCCTTGAGCGCATCCCGCGCCAACGCGAAAGCCAGTCATTACTTCATCAAAAATCAGCACACTGCCATATTGTGTGCATAACGTGCGCAAAGCCGCCAGGAAACCGGGGTTTGGCGCCACCAGATTCATGTTGCCCGCCACCGGTTCGACGATGACTGCGGCAATTTCTTTGCCAGACTGAGCGAATGTTCGTTCCACTCCGGCCAAGTCGTTGTAATCCAGCACCATGGTATGGGCAGCGGTTTCTGCAGGAACCCCGGCGGAACTGGGATGACCGAAAGTGAGTGCCCCGGAACCCGCTTTCACCAGCAGCGCATCATCATGGCCGTGATAGCAGCCCTCGAATTTGATAATGCGGCTTCTGCCGGTATAGCCCCGCGCTAGGCGAATGGCGCTCATGGTGGCTTCAGTCCCAGAACTCACCAGCCTCACCTGTTCAATCGAAGGCACCAGCTTGCACAGCAGTTGTGCTATTTCCAGTTCCGCTTCGGTGGGTGCGCCGAAAGTCAGGCCATTCTGTGCCGCTGCTTGCACCGCTTTGATCACTTCAGGGTGAGCATGACCCAAGATTAACGGCCCCCAGGAGCCGACGTAGTCCAAGTAGGGTTTGCCGTCCGCATCCCATACGTAGGCTCCTTGCCCGCGGCGGAAAAATATCGGCACACCGCCCACCGACTTGAAGGCGCGCACCGGGGAATTGACGCCACCGGGGATATATTTCTGAGAGAGTTCGAATAATTCCTGATTACGTGAAGTCATGGGCTAGCTCATAAGTGTGGTGGATAGAATGCCGGGTTTGCTTGAATAATCTGGAAAAGTTTTCAGCTGCAGACTGAATGTTGCTGGCACCAAACAGAGAATTGCTGGCGGCTATCGCGTCGGCACCCTGGCGTATCAACCCCACGGCATGATGCGGGGTGATGCCGCCGATAGCAACTACTGGAACATGCAGTTTCTGTTTTGCCTGGAGCAACAGGTCGATGGATGCAGTCACCGCGCCGGGCTTGGTGGCGGAAACAAAAAACGCGCCGAAAGCGACATAATCTACGCCTTGCCGTTCGGCTTCAACGGCAGACTCTAGCTGGTTGTAACAGGAGGCCCCGATGATTTTTCCAGGTCCCAGTCTGCGCCGTGCTTCGGTTACGGAGATGTCTTCCCGCCCCACATGCACCCCTTCTGCACCGACTTCAACGGCGAGATCAAGATGATCGTTGATAATGAGAGGCACGTTGTATTTCCGGCAAAGATTAACCAGTGCCTGTGCCTGTTCCAAGCGTAGTGCGGCATCCGCTGTTTTGTTGCGGTACTGGATCAGCCGCGCCCCGCCTGCCAGCGCCTGTTGTGTCAGCGTTACCAGGTCAGTGGTATCAGCTACATCCGGCGTGATTGCATACAAACCTTCAATTCTTGACAGCAGCATACGTTTTGTCCCCGTTCTCGGCATCAGTCCCATCGTAAGCCCAGAACAACCGGTCCGGTAAATATTGTCCCATTCCCGGACGAAAGCCAGCTTTCAGTGCCCGCCATGTGTACTCTTGTGCTTCATACACTCCTTCGGCGATGGGCAGCCCATTAGCGATAGCGGCGGCAATGGCCGAGGCCAGCGTGCAGCCTGATCCGTGGTAGGAACTGGCTAGCCGCTGCCACGCATCTGCACGTACCACCCCATCTGCTCCATATAGGGTATTTATCACTTGTGGCGTATTTTCATGAGTTCCGGTGATGAGTACGTATTCACAACCCATATGCAATAGCCGCTCTGCACACTGGCGCAAATCCGGCGCATCCTGGTCATCCTCCTCATCCTGCGCCAGCCGCCGCGCTTCCATGCTGTTGGGGGTGATAATGGTGGCTTGGGGAAGCAGTAGCTCACGCATTGTTGCCACCATATCTTCGTTGGCGAGTTCGTCACCGCGGCCAGAGGTGAGTATCGGGTCCAGCACTAGCGGGATATCGGGATAATCGGAGATCACCTCGGCAATGGCCATGATGATTTCTGCACTGCCCAGCATCCCGATTTTAAAAACATGTACCGGTATGTCTTCCAGCACCGCGCGGGCTTGATCTGCCACCCACTCCGGATCCAATGCCATGACCTCATCCACGCCGGCGGTGTCCTGCACGGTAATAGCCGTAATCACCGACAGCGGGTGGCAGCCCATGCTGGCAAGAGTCAGAATATCTGCCTGGATACCGGCACCGCCGCTAGGGTCGCTGGCAGCAAAAGAAAGTACGATGGGGGGTGGCTGAGACATGAGCTAATATCGTAAAATATCATTTTAACCTAAATCATTCTCACCATGCCCACTACTGGAACTCCTTGTCGCTGTTACATGTGCCTGATTTGCGGCTTCATCTACGATGAAGCTGAAGGATCGCCAGAAGAGGGCATTCCCCCCGGCACACGTTGGGAAGATGTGCCGATGAACTGGACCTGCCCGGAATGCGGTGCACGCAAAGAAGATTTTGAAATGGTAGAAATTTAAATGCGCATCCTGCACACCATGCTGCGGGTGGGTGATCTGGAAAAATCCATTACTTTTTACACTGAAGTATTGGGAATGAAAGTGTTGCGCCGCAAGGATTATCCCGAAGGAAAATTCACCCTGGCGTTTGTCGGTTATCAGGATGAGGCAGATGGCGCGGTGCTGGAATTGACGTACAACTGGGGGGTGGAGAGATATGATTTAGGTGCGGGTTACGGCCATATTGCCATCGAAGTGGACGATGCCTACCGGGTCTGCGAGGAAGTGAAAAAGCGCGGTGGCAAAATTACACGCGAAGCGGGGCCGATGAAACATGGCACCACCGTGATCGCCTTCGTGGAAGATCCGGACGGTTACAAGATCGAGTTCATCCAGAAAAAGACAATGTAAGGGTGCTGCTTGCTGCAACCCCACGATTAGTTGCCTTGCTTGCCTGGCTGCACTAACCGCACTTCCCGTTGCGGGAAAGGAATTTCGATGCCGTTGTTCTGGAATTCCCGCCAGATTTCCATATTGATGGCGGAACGCAAGCCAATTTGCCCTTCCTCCGGGTCGCTGATCCAGAAACCTAGTTCGAGATTGATGCCGCTGTCGGCAAATTCCTTCAGAAATGTCATTGGCTCCGGATCGGTGAGCACGCGCGGCTGCTTGCGCGCCGCTTCCTGCATGATACGCATGGCTGCTTCCAGCGGGCTGCCGTAGCTTATCTGCACGGTCAGCGCCAAGCGCACCCGATTGTTGGTATGCGTCTGCTTGACCACGGTGGAAGTGATAAAGGTGTCGTTGGGAACGATGGACTCGACGCCGTCGAGACCATGCAGCACCACGTAACGGTTGGTGAGATCGACGACCTTGCCAGTACGGTTATCTACCGTCACCACATCGCCAAGACGCAATGAGTGATCCAGCAGAATAATGAAGCCGCTGACGTAGTTGCTGGCGATTTTTTGCAGGCCGAGTCCCAGGCCTACGCCGAGTGCGCCGCCGAATACCGACAGCACCGTGACATCCACCCCGATCAGCGGCAGCGTGATCAGTACGCTCAGCAGAATAAGCATGGTGCGGGCAACTTTCGACAGCATCACCCGCTGATTCATATCCATTGCTTCGATACTCATGACCCGTGATTCCAGCGAACTGGCGAGCCATAATGCCAGTAGCATGCTGACCGTGAATGCCACAATTCCCTGCAGGATCAGCAGTACTGAGAGTCGCTGCTGGCCAACGTGAAAGGCAACAGCATCAAGCATGCCCAGTATTTCCGGCAGTACCCCGATGATATGCAGCGCCAGTACAGTCCATATGGTCCAGCCGATGGTGCGCTCCCACGGATGCAACCACTGCTGATCGTGGAAAACCCGGCGCAGTACGTAGATGGCGATGCGAATCAACGCGAGTGCAAACAGCAGCGGGATGGCGATATTGAGCAGATGCGTCGGGTGCCAGTGCTGGAGCGTCCATCTGCCGAGAACAGCCAGGACCAGCGCGGCGAGAGGCAACATGAGCCGGCTCATGTTGCTTGCGCTGATAATGGGGGTGTGGCCAGTGCTTGCCTGTGAGGCGATGCGTTCGGCGTACCGTCTTTGCAGCAGCCAGGCGAGTCCCAGGCTTGCGAGCAGTACGGCGAACTGCCACAGGACGCTAATCTCCTGTAGGTCAGCAATCAGATTGTGCAGCAGGCTCTGAAAATCGTTTTTGGGTTGCATGGCAATGTGCTAACGGAAATTAATTCTAACATGAGCAGGGTAATACGGATTGCGGTTACGCTACCTTTGTCGTAACCGCGCTGCATGCTGCAAGCTCAGCGGTAAGGCTGCGAATGTCCATAGTGATGCTGCCAGTTTTTCAGATAAAGCTCGGTGAGTGCTGTGTTGCCGCGTATCACTAGCACATTTTCCGCGTTCTTGTACTGCGCAGCCTGAGTGAAGTTGAAACTGCCGGTAATTAGCGTTGTTTCCGGACTGCCGGCATCGATTACCATCACCTTGTTGTGCGCGCTGGTGTGATCGGCATCGAGGAAAACCGGCACACCTGCGGCTGCGATCCTGGCGATTACGCTGGTGGGAATTTTTTCGGTCTGTTCCTTGTCGGCAATCACTTTCACATCCACGCCGCGGCGCCTGGCGGCGATCAGTGCTTCGGCAATTCTGTGATGGGTGAAACTGAATGCCTGCACCAGTACCTGGCGGTGTGCGCCATTGATGGCATCTGCGATCAGCTTGCCGGCATCATCCCCTGGTGTAAAGGCAACCTGTACTGTACCGGTGGCAGGGAGAATGGCAGGCTTGCCGCCGTGGCCAGAAGGTGGCTCGAAAGCCGCTGTGGATGCGGCAAACAGGACGGCCAGGCAACCAGCGAAAACAGCGCTACGCATGGTTAATGTCATGGGCGCCGCATGTTTACTTCCCCGCAAGTTCCAGCGCGGCGGCAAAAAAACCATCAGTGCCGTGCAGGCTGGGCGACAGTTGCAGGAATCTGCCGGTGTCGAGCGGGATCTTTTGCTGCGCCAACAGTTCGGCGCAATTCAGCAGCGTGTAGCGGGGATGATCGGCGAGAAAATGTTCGATGATTTCCTGGTTTTCCTCCGGCAGAAAGCTGCACGTGGCATAGACCAGCCTGCCGCCGGGTTTGAGCAGGTTGGCTGCGGATGCCAGAATTGCTGCCTGCTTGCGCTTGAGTCCTTCGATACTTTGCGGAGATTGCCGCCATTTTAAATCCGGATTGCGGCGCAGCGTGCCCAGACCGCTGCATGGCGCATCCACCAGAACCCGGTCGATCTTTCCGCTCAGACGCTTCACCTTGATGTCGTTTTCATTGGCGATGCGCTGCGGATGCAGGTTGGACAGGCCAGAGCGCTTGAGGCGCGGTTTCAGATTGTTCAGCCGTTTCTCGGAAATATCGAAAGCGTAAACACGTCCTTGCGAGTGCATCAGTGCGCCCAGCATCAGCGTCTTGCCGCCGGCGCCCGCGCAGAAATCCACCACCATGTCGCTGCGCTTCGGCGCAAGCAGATAGCCCAGCAACTGACTGCCTTCGTCCTGCACTTCCACCTTGCCAGCCAAGAATAGTGCATGGCGATTGATTGCGGGCTTGCCGGCCAAACGGATGCCGCTGGGTGAGTAAGGGGTGGCGCTGCCTGCGATGCCGTCCTTGTTCAACGCCGCCAGTATTTCGTCACGGCTGGCAAGCAGGGTATTGACGCGCAGATCCAGTGAGGCAGTCTGTTGCAGCGAGCGCCCCAGATTGAGAATGTCTGCCTCCGTCATGCAACTGCGCAGTTTTTCCACCAGCCATTCGGGAAACTCGGCCTGGATGGCAAGCGGCTGCGATTCTGATGTTGCTGCCTTGATCCCGGTAAGCCATTTGGCTTCAGCCTCGCTGACGAGCGGCGTCAATTCGCGCAAGTTCATACCCTGAAATTTAACCAGATAGGCAAGCAACAGCGGACGCGGTGCCGTGGTGTCGGCGGCGCACTCAAGGAAAAATCGATGACGCAAAATACCGAACACTATTTCGGTGATGAATGCCCGATCGTTTACGCCGAGTTCGGGGCTGTCACGGAAAAAATGCCGCAGGATTGCGTCAGCAGGGTGTTCCAGCGGCAGCACGGCGCGCAGTGCTGCGACAGCCATGTCCAGGTGAGCAGGGGTGAGACGCATCTATCGTTGATCCTACAAAGAAGTGGAGAGAGTGAATGTCTTGCTTATTGGCAAGACAGATATTGTAAATGCCGGCACGGGGCGTGCGTGGTGCCCATGCCTGCAGCCGGTTATGGCAGCAGTTCCAGTTCCAGACGCAGCGCACTGGCATCAGCGTAGCTTATTTTTGTGACCATCTGGTCCAGTAACAGACCGCTTTCAGTAGCGAGGATACGCACTGGCAGCATGTAATAGGCAGGGGCAAGCCAGATCTTGCGTTCGAGCTTGTCATCCTCTTCCATTTGTTTTGTCAGTACGATGGTGTCGAGTTTGCCTAGCGGCGTGTCCAGTGTTTCCTTGTCCACGACATAGCGTACCAGCTTGAGGCTGCGGCCATCGGTCTCGTGTATGTCCACGGCTCCGTCGGGAGGCGGGGAGAATGCGAAGCTGTATAACAGGCTCAATCGATCCTGGGTGCCCGCAGGCAGGGGGGTTTGCTGCTCATTGCCCCGGTTGTTGATAGTCAGCAAATTCTTTTCCCAGTCGAAAATGGCGACTCTGGGCAGCTTGTCGCGGCGCTGATCGGAAAAACGGCCGGGCAGCAATCCCTGTTCGGTGATGATACCTACACTATCACGCAGGATATTGCCTGACTGTACCAGCGCCAACAGGCCAATGGCGCGGACTGCGCTGCTGATCGCATAATTGCGCGTATCGTTTTCCTGCCGGATCTCGAGGGTGTCATTCGCCTCTCCTTCCATGGCACCGGATCTGATCGAATAGCTGATGTCGACACGGGTGGGAAAACCATCGGCCAGGGCAGAAAAACTCAGTCCCAAAAATAAGGCAACAGCCAGGAGCTTCATTTGTGTAATTCCGGCGAATACAAAACCGCGCCATCAGTTGCGGTGCCGCTCACTTCAACACGGTTATGGGAGAACTCCAGCCGGTCTTCCATGAACCAGCGTACGGCTTCGGGGTAAATCCGGTGTTCCTGCTGCAGCACCCGTGCCGCAAGAGTCTCCGTGGTATCGTCCGGCAGCACCTGGACGGCTGCCTGAATAATGATCGGGCCATGATCGATCTGCGGCGTAACAAAGTGCACGGTACAGCCATGGATTTTTACACCTTCCTGCAACGCGCGCGCGTGCGTGTCGAGGCCGGGGAAAGCCGGCAACAACGAAGGGTGAACGTTCAGCAGTCTGCCATGGTAACGGTCAACAAAACTGCTTCCGAGAATACGCATGAAACCAGCCAGCGCCACGAGGTCAGGTTGACAGGAATCAATCTCTTCCGCCAGTGCGGCGTCGAATGCTGCGCGGTCGGGATAAGCCCGCTGATCCACCACCCGCGTTTTGATCCCGTGCATTTTTGCGATCTCCAGTCCCTCCGCCCCCGGTTTGCTGCTGATGACCGCGGCGATCCTGCCCGGCAGGCCGGCTTCGATCAGTGCCTGCATGTTGCTGCCGCGGCCGGAGATGAGAATGACAAGGGATTTCATTATGGACACTTCTATAATTCCAAATTTCGTCGTGATACGGCGTTGCTCAAGAAATTTGATCGCTTACATAGTAATCATATGCGGCGCTCTCAAATTTCATTCGCGCCTTGTCTCACTTAGAACTTTGGATTTATAGAAGCGCCCATCATGCAACGATCGTTTGTGCTTCATCTGCGGCACGCTGGCGGATGGTGCCGATGCGCCACACAGTCTCGCCTGCAGACTGCAGCATCCGCAGCGCTGCATCGGCGTGTTCCGGGGCAATCACCAGCGCCATGCCGATGCCGCAATTGAAGACACGGTGCATTTCGCTGTCGGCCACGTTGCCCTGTTGTTGCAGCCAGCGGAACAGTGGCGGCATTTCCCACGCGCTTTTCTGCAGCACGGCAGTGACGCTTTCGGGCAGGACGCGCGGGATATTTTCCACCAGCCCGCCGCCGGTGATGTGTGCCATGCCTTTTATCGGCAGATGCCGCATCAGTTCCAGCAGCGGCTTCACATATATCCGGGTCGGTGCCATGATCACATCGCTTAACGCAGTACCGTTGAAGTCAGCGGACAGGTCCGTGTGGTTTTTTTCAATGATCTTGCGGATCAGCGAGTAGCCGTTGGAATGCGCGCCGCTGGAAGCCAGTCCGAGCAAGGCATCGCCTTCGCGAATGGTCAGGCCGGTGATGATATGGTCTTTCTCCACCACACCCACGGCAAAACCCGCAAGGTCATATTCGCCTTCAGGGTACATGCCCGGCATCTCCGCGGTCTCGCCACCGATCAAGGCGCAGCCTGCCTGTTCGCAGCCAGCAGCAATGCCTTTGACGACGCGGGTGGCGGTATCCACATCCAGCCGGCCGCAGGCGAAATAATCCAGGAAGAACAGCGGTTCCGCTCCTTGCACCAGGATGTCGTTGACGCTCATTGCCACCAGGTCTATGCCGACACTATCGTGCTTGCCGAGCTCGAAAGCGAGTTTCAATTTGGTGCCGACACCGTCGGTGCCTGACACCAGCACCGGGTTACGGTATTTTTTGGAGATTTCAAACAGCGCGCCAAAACCGCCGATGCCAGCAAGCACTTCCGGGCGCATGGTGCGCTTGGCATAGGGTTTGATGTTTTCCACCAAGCGATCGCCGGCATCGATGTCCACACCAGCGTCGCGGTAGGACAGATGAGTTGAGTGCGGGTTTACCGAATTGGATGCAGTCAAGGGTGCCTCTGGAAACTCAAAGTTCTAAGCAGACTCGTTTACTGGTTGAGAGTGCAAATGAAAAATGTAGATGCAACATATGCTTATAGATAAAGGCAGTTTTTTGCGAACGACACCGTATTGCAACGGAATTTAAATTTTTGCAGGTGTCCGTAAGTTGAGTTCTCATCCCATTGCAGATAGAGTGCCACTTTCAAGAAATGTGATTTTACCGTAAATGGACCCTAAACACTCCGACGATCTGCATTATCTATGGTGGCTGGCACTGGCCACCGTCGCCGGGGTGCTGGTTTATCTGTTAAGCCCGATCCTTACGCCATTCCTGCTGGCGGGGATCATTGCCTACATCTGCAATCCGCTGATGACAAGAATGGCGGCGGGAAAAGTTTCGCGCACCTTTGGCGCCCTGCTGGTGATGGCGCTGTTGCTGGGCGTGTTCGCGGCATTGCTTCTGATCATGCTGCCACTGTTTGAGAAAGAAGTTTCCCGTTTGATTGAGCGGGCGCCGGTTTACCTTGAAACAATCAGAAACAGCCTGATTCCATGGCTGGAAGCGCATCTGGGCATCAGCCTGCAACTGGATATTGCCACGCTCAAGCAACTGCTGGCGCAGCATTGGCAAAGCGCGGGCGGGGCGGCGGCGAAGCTGTTGCCGTCGCTCACCAGCGGCGGCATGGCGGTGGTGGAATTTTTCATGAATCTGCTGCTGGTGCCGGTGGTGTTGTTCTATTTGCTGCGCGACTGGGACGGACTGGTCAGGCGGATCGATGAAATGATTCCGCGCCGCTGGCACGAACAGGCACATACGCTTGCACGCGAAACCGACCGCGTGCTGGCGGAATTTTTGCGCGGACAGCTTGCGGTGATGCTGCTGATGAGTATCTGTTACGTGGCCGGGCTGTGGCTGGTGGGCCTGGAATTCGCATTGCCGATCGGGCTACTGGCCGGGCTGCTGGTATTTGTGCCCTATCTGGGTGCGGCGGTCGGCCTGATCCTTGCAACCTTGGCGGCATTGATGCAGTTCCAGGGGTGGAGCGGCCTGCTGCCGGTGTGGGCCGTATTCGCTGTCGGCCAGTTGCTGGAAGGGATGGTGGTAACGCCGTGGCTGGTTGGTGACCGCATCGGTCTGCATCCGGTGATGGTAATTTTCGCGCTGCTTGCATTCGGCCAGCTGTTCGGCTTCTTCGGCCTCTTGCTGGCACTGCCGGTGAGCGCTGCATTGCTGGTATGGCTGCGTCATGCGCGCACACACTATCTGCAAAGCGATCTCTACAAGTAAATGAAACAACTGCTGCTGGATATTGCTCCACCGTTGCCGCCCACGCTGGCCAATTTCGTGCCGGGATGCAACCGCGAACTGCTGCAGACCCTGAATGAAATGCTGGCGGGGAAGGAGCGGTTTGTTTATCTCTGGGGTGCAACAGGATGTGGCAGGAGCCATCTGCTGCAGGCGGTGGTCGCCGCAGCTACGCGCAACCAACTGAACGCGGTGTATATCGAATGCGGCGGTACCGGCGACACGAACAACACATTTGCCGCTGCCAATGCCGCCGACTGCGTGACAGTGGATAACGTGGAGCGCCTCAGCGCCGACGCGCAAATCGATCTGTTCAGCCTGTATAACCGCATGCGTGACGAAGGTCATGCACGGCTGCTGGTAAGCGGCCCGGTTGCGCCGGCACAACTGGGGCTGCGCGAGGATCTAGTCACGCGTCTGGGGTGGGGACTGGTTTATCAGGTACATGAATTAACCGACGAGGACAAAGCACAAGCCATGAAAAATCATGCTGCCAGCCGCGGCTTTGATCTGCCGCAGGAGATAAGTGACTATTTGCTGCGGCATGGGCGGCGCGATTTGCCGTCATTGATTGCCACGCTCGACGCGCTGGACCGCTATTCGCTCGCAAACCAGCGCCAGATTACCGTGCCATTGTTGCGCGAACTGTTGCGGGGGGCGTCATGAATCTGGCGCTGTTTGATCTCGACAATACGCTGCTGGCCGGCGATAGCGATTTTGAGTGGGCGCAATTCCTGATCGAGCAGCGCGTGCTCGACCGCGAAGTGTACGAAGCGCGCAATCTGGAATTCTACGAGCAGTACAAAGCCGGCACCCTCGATATTCACGAGTTCCTCGATTTCCAGTTGAAACCGTTGTCGCGTCATCCGCGCAGCCAGCTTGATGCCTGGCACAGTGAATTCATGGCGAAAAAGATCAAGCAGTTGATCGCACCGGGTGCGCGCAAACTGATCGAGCAGCACATGCTCAACGGCGATTTGTGCGCCATCATCACTGCCACCAATAGCTTCGTGACTGCACCAATCGCGCAGGCGCTGGGCGTCAGCCACCTGATCGCCACCGAACCGGAACAACAAGATGGCGAGTTCACTGGCCGGGTGTCAGGGATGCCCTGTTTCAGAGAAGGTAAAATCGCCCGGCTGGAAAGCTGGCTGGACGAGCACAACCTGACCTGGCTGTCGTTTCTAGAAAGCTGGTTCTATAGCGACTCGTTGAATGATCTGCCGCTGCTCATCAAAGTCACCCACCCGGTGGCGGTGGATCCCGATCCGACGCTACGGAGTCATGCGGAAAAGAATGGCTGGCCCATCATCAGCCTGCGCTAGCGCCGGAATGAAAGAGGGAACATCGGGTGGTTGGAGAGTGCCACAGGTGGCCGTTCGGTTGAGATTGCGATTTCTGTTAGACTGAAACTTGTTGGGTCTTAACTTAAGACGGTCCGCTGCTACCCAAACAAACTACAAACCCGGATGGAAGGTAAACTCTTTTCACAGGATTTCCTGCTCGACGGCATCCGCAGCACGCCCGTCTGGGAAGCATTGCCAGATACGGTATTCGATACCTTCCTCGCTGATCTTCGGCGTATTTACGCGCCGCTTACGGCAGCAAGCGAACTAAATGAGGCCAACACTGAAGCAGACATCATCGAGCAAGTGCTCAGCCTGCTCGACTGGCGTGACCTGACCCTCAAACAAGTCACGGCTTCCAGCACCCGCCGTGAAGACGTGCCGGATTTCCTGCTGTTCCCGGATCAAACCGCCAAACAAGACGCACGTGCCGAGACGCGTGATGACCGCCGTTATCGCTACGGTATTGCCATCCTCGAAGCCAAACGCTGGATGCGTGCGCTGGATCGAGGCGACGCCACCAACCGTCTCGACCCCGGCACACCGTCGAACCAGATTCTGCGCTACCTTTCCAGCGTCGAGGTCGCCTCCGAAAGAAAAGTACGCTGGGGTATTCTGACCAACGGCGCAGTATGGCGGCTATATTGGCAAGGCGCGCGTTCACGCTCGGAAGAATTTCTGGAGCTCGATCTTGCCGCGCTGCTGGGTGTTCCCGGTTGTAAGCAGGACCCGTTCAGTATGGATGACAGGCATGGCGTCAAACTGTTTTTCTGCCTGTTCCATCGCGGCGCTTTCCTGCGGCAGACTTGGGATAAGGAAGGCCGCACCTTCCACGAATACGCCTTCAATGAAGCACGGCTGTATGAAGATAAGGTTTCGCAGGACTTGGGTGCGCGCGTGTTCGCCACCATCTTCCCGCAATTAGCGGATGCCCTCGCCGCAGGCGACCCCGATGCCGATATTGCCTCTCCCATCTATCTGGCAGAACTGCGCGAAGCCACACTGATCCTGCTTTA
Source organism: Nitrosomonadaceae bacterium (assembly GCA_030646695.1). Classification (GTDB taxonomy): domain Bacteria; phylum Pseudomonadota; class Gammaproteobacteria; order Burkholderiales; family Nitrosomonadaceae; genus VFJL01. The sequence continues at coordinate 82,105 of JAUSLF010000070.1, read as the reverse complement.
TCGCCTGCTGTTCATCCTCTATGCCGAAGACCGCAACCTGCTGCCCGCGCGCGACGAACGCTACGATGACTACGCCCTGCATAAAATCCGCAAAGACATCGCGCGGCGGCGCGATGCAAACGATACGCTCAGTGCCAGCGCCAGCCGTTACTGGCAGCACCTCACCGACCTATTCCGCATCATCGCCAAGGGAGATGCTTCTATCGGCATGCCCGCTTACAACGGCGGATTATTTGAAGAGAATCGCGCCCTGCTGCTGGGGCGCAGCCGCGTGGCGGATGCCCGCTTTGCTCCGTTGCTCGATGATCTCGCACGCCGCTCTGACCCTTCGACTAAGCTCACGACAGGCTTGTTGCGTGCGTGGATTAACTACCGCGATCTTTCCGTGCAGCATCTCGGCGGCATTTACGAACGCCTGCTCGAATATAGCCTGACCGTGGAAAACGGCAGCATCGTCGCTCGCCCCGCCAGCTTCGCGCGTAAAGTCAGCGGCAGCTATTACACCCACGATGGCTTGGTAAAGCTCATTATCCGCGAAACCGTCGGCCCGCTGGTTGCCGAGCGTAAGGCGGCTTTCCACGCTCAGCTTGAAGCATGGCATCGCAAGAAAGAACTCAAGCCCGCCGATTGGGACATGCTGGATAAGATCGACCCCGCCAGCATCATGCTCGACCTGAAAATCTGCGACCCCGCGATGGGTAGCGGACATTTCCTGGTTTCGCTGGTGGATTACCTCGCCGACGAGATACTCGAAAGCATTGCCGCCGCGCAACTCGAAGTCGCTGCACAACTTTGGGCAAAGGACGCTGAGAATCCATGGGCATCGCCTCTGGTTGCGCGCATCGCCGACATCCGCAGCCGCATTCTTAGTGCCGCGCGCCAGCAGCGCTGGACAGTGACCGAAGCGCAACTGGACGACCGCCACATTGTGCGCCGCATGATTCTCAAGCGCGTCATTTTCGGCGTGGACAAGAACCCGATGGCGGTGGAACTGGCCAAGGTCGCGTTGTGGCTGCACACCTTTACCGTCGGCGCGCCGCTGTCTTTCCTCGATCACCACCTGCATTGCGGCGATTCGCTGTTCGGCGGCAAGGTGAAACAACTTGCGCAAGAACTGGGCAAACTCAAGGGCGGGCTGCTGCAGCAGGACGACTTGCAGCGTGTCGAACAGGCGCGCATCAGCATGAATGCCATCGGTAACCTTACTGACATCGACATCGCCGAAGCGCACGAATCCAAGGCATTGATGGCCTCACTCACCGATAACCTGCGCCCGACGCAGCGCGCGCTGGACTTTCTCCAGGCCAAGCAATGGGCGGGCAAGGCCGAAGCAAAAAACTACCAGCAAACCTGGGTCGGCCTGCTCAACCATGAATACGGCGACAACCTGCTCGAATCCATCGATCTGCTCGGCAAGGCAGGCATCAAGCTGTTTTCGGAGCGGCAGCAAAACGACCACCGCGTGGTGCAGGCCGCGCTCGCCTGTGCCGCGAACAACCGCTTCCTGCACTGGGAACTGGCATTCCCCACCATCTGGCAAAACGGGCAAGGCGGATTCGATGCCATCATTGGTAACCCGCCGTGGGATGTAATGAGATTGGAAGACGTACCTTGGTTCTCTAGCCGTGATCCATCTATCGCTTTGGTCACTCGTGCATCTGACCGCAAGCGCATGATTGGTGAACTTGAAAAAAGTGGCAGTCCACTTTGGGCTGATTATTGCGTTGCCAGCGCAGCCACAGAAGCCGCTGCCCGCGTAGCGCGTGAATGTGGTGACTACCCGTTGCTATCCGGCGGCGATGTAAACTTGTATTCGCTGTTTATCGAACGCGCCCAATCGTTGATCCATCCGCATGGCTTGGTCGGGCTACTGTGTCCTTCCGGCATTGCGGCCGACAAGGGCGCGGCGGAATTTTTTCGCAGCATTTCCACCACTGGCCGTCTCGCCGCGCTCTACGATTTTGAGAACCGAAAAGGGTTTTTCCCCGACGTGGACAGCCGCTTCAAATTCTGCGCGCTGGTATTCGGTGGCGAACAACGCACTGTGCAAACTACGCGCTGCGCCTTTTACCTGCACACACTGGAGGAGGCCGATGACCCCGCGCGCATCCTCACCCTCACCGCACAGGACTTCAGCGCGGTCAATCCCAACACCGGCGCCGCGCCCATTTTTCGCACCAAGCGCGACGCCGACATCACCACGGCGATTTACCGCCGCCAGCCGGTACTGGTGGATCGTCACAACGAGTCGCCTAAAAAAGTCTGGCCCGTGCGCTATTGCACTATGTTTCATATGACCAACGATTCGCATTTGTTCAAACGGCGCGATGAGCTGGAACAGGAAGGCTGGTATCCGGTCAGCATCAATCATTGGAAGAAGAGTGAAGCGGAAGCGGTGCCACTGTATGAAGGCAAGATGGTGCAGATGTATGATCATCGCGCTGCCGATGTGGTTGTGAATAGTGGCAATTTAAAACGACCAGCGCAGCCGCTGCCAATAACAAATAAAGAAAAACTTGTTGATCGTTATCCAACCCCGCAATATTGGACAATAATCACTGAGGTTGAGAAAACTTGGGCAGGGCTATGGAGCTTATCTTTTAAGTCTGTCTCTTCTCCCACCAATGCTCGAACAATGATTGCAGCAATTTTGCCGAAAGCTGGGGTTGGACACAGCATGTCTATGCTGGTACCTCAAGGAAATGGCGATGGTGCACTTTCCATTTTATTATTGTTAGCAAATTTCTGTTCGTTTGCTTTTGATTTTCTGTTGCGGCAGAAAGTCCAAGGGCAAAATTTAAGTTGGTTCATTCTTGAACAGATGCCTGTAATCTATCCAGAGCAGTTCGAGCAAGTGCTGGGTAAAACCAAGATCGCCGACTTCGTGCGTGGCGAAGTGCTGCATCTGTCCTACACCGCCCACGACCTCGCACCCTTTGCGCATGACCTGGGTTATGACGGCGCACCGTTCGCGTGGGATGAAGACGACCGCCGCCACCGCCTGGCGCGGCTGGATGCGCTGTTCTTCCACCTCTACGGCCTGCCGCGCGACGATGCGGCTTACATCCTCGACACCTTCCCCATCGTGCGCGAACAGGACGAAAAAGCGCATGGATGCTATCTCACCAAGGAGCTGATCCTCGCCTATATGAATGCAGTGGCGGCAGGCGATTTCGCCACCATAGTGCGGTTATAATCCGCACTGTAAGCCAGTAGTCTTGATTGAGGAGATTGATCCCCGCGCCAAGAACGCGGGGAATTGCTAGTTAAACCGAGGCGCGAAATAGGCGAGCTGTTCTTGGCTTGCTCCATTCCCCGCCTGAATCATTTTAGGGCACCGGGAGTATGGATAATGCCTGACATCTTGTTCTTAGCCTTCTGGAATGTCGAAAACCTTTTCGATGTTGAGTCAGCGGATCGACCTGAGAAGCTCAGACGTATCGTTGCGAAGGACATCGCTGGCTGGAATCAGCCTCTGCTGGATTCGAAACTACGCCAATTATCCACGGTAATCCGTTCCATGAATTCCGGAGCTGGGCCGGACATTCTTGGGGTCTGCGAGGTCGAAAACAGGAACGTGCTCGTCAAGCTCACCGAGCAGATTACCAACGATGGCGGGCGTAAATATCTGGTAGCCCATGCGGACACAAGTGACAACAGGGGGATAGACGTTGCTTTCCTCTACGATCCACTGGTTGCCAGCACCTCTCCCGCAGATATGTTTCAGCATTGGGTGGTTAAGCGGTTCGCGACACGTGAACTGTTCCAGGTAAATTTCCATATCGACGGGAAGACTGTCGTATTGATCGGTAATCACTGGCCATCGCGTACGGCGGGTCAGTATGAGTCAGAACCTTATCGGATGACGGCGGGCGAAACGCTATCGTACTGGATTGAAAGAATTCACGAAGAGCTGGGTGAGGATATCGGCATCATCGTGATGGGGGATTTCAATGACGAACCGTTCAATCGCTCGATAGCGGAATACGCGCTATCAACAAGCGATAGCCGCCTGGTAATAAACGGGCGTAACCCTTACCTGCTGAATCTCATGTGGCCACTTCTTGCGTCTGGCGCGGGCTCGCATGTTTATGAGGGGCGCTGGAACATGTTGGATCAGATCATGCTCAGCCGTGGTGTGGTGAGCGGCAAATGCGGTTGGCATCAGAAAGGAGAAGCTCGAATCGAAGGGGTTGGCATCATGTCATACCCCAATAAACCGGGGCCGCGAAGGTTCGGAATTAAGCCGGATGAGCGAGACACGGCGGGCTTTAGCGACCACTATCCTGTCAGCATCACGCTAAGAAAATAAAGACCAGATCACCAATGGCGACCGAGCGGCCGGCTGATCATTCCATCAAGGTGCAGCCTGGTATGTAGCGGGGCACCGCGCGTATTGCGGGGCAGAGCTGACAGAAATAGGTTGAGTGGCGCTGCATCAGTCGTACCTGCGATTTCAGTTTCGCTGCTGTTCAGCCCCGTGATTCACCGGAGTGCAGAGGGAGATTAACCGTGCGTACCCAGTCGTCCGCTGTTCAGACCCTTGTCGTCGTCACCATTGTCGTATTCCTGCTGGAGTCCAATGCCGCTGCGCCGACGGTAAGCGCTTTCGCCTTGTGGCCGCTGCAAGCCGGGTTTATGCCCTGGCAACTCGTGACCTATGCATTCCTGCACGCCAGTGTTCTGCACCTCGCTTTCAACATGTACGGGCTGTGGCTATTCGGCCGGGAACTGGAAAATTTGCTGGGGCGACGCGCGTTCCTCCAGTTGTATTTCGCCAGCATCCTGACGGCCGGGGTCACGCAGTTGCTGTTCACGCATCTGACCGGGAATGTTTATCCAACGGTGGGTGCGTCCGGCGGCGTATTTGGGATATTGCTCGCCTACGGGATATTCTTTCCGAACCGGATCCTGATGCTCCTGTTCCCGCCCATTCCGCTGCCGGCATGGCTGTTTGTGACTCTCTATGCAGGCATCGAACTGACGCTCGGCGTGACCGGGACCCAGGCGGGGGTGGCGCATTTTGCGCATCTCGGCGGCATGGTGGGCGGGTATCTGATCATCCGCCGCTGGCGTCGCCGCGGTTGATGGAGTTGCGGCCTGCTTGCTGCGCGCCATCGAGTGGCTTTAGTAGCAGACTGGAAGGTGCCGCTGACCGGCGGCAAGGTGCCAAGAGTGGACAGTCAATGTCGATTCACCGACATTCTACAGAATGGCGTCCAGCCTATTGCATTGCGCTTGATGGTGCGAGTTTCCGATGAAAGTCTGCAAATTGAGAGACTACAAGGGTTCTTTAAATTTCGCTATTCGTTGCAGCTTGTCAGCTATGTCTAAGTAGAAATCTTTCCCGTCATCCACAGGTAACGTTATATCTCCGTGGAATGGGTTCTTATAATTAGGCGTCGCTTCCATTCCTAATGATTTCATTCCATCTAATTTGATAGTGCTAATAACTTCTGCTTCAATAACTGCATAACCATAGAAACTAATTTCACCTGCCATGCTGTTATTTTTTCTTGCTTTATCTGTTCGGCATTGAGCTTCAGTTTTTGATAAATAATCTATTTGATTTTCTGGGGCGTATGTAAGTCGGTTTACTGATATCCCCTTAGTCGGATCTTTTAGTTTGAACGCAGTTATTTTTATAATTCCCTTATTTTGGTCATAATTTCCGCTAAATAAGGCACGCCCAAGGGATTCCTCTCTATTAATCTTTAAGGGCCAACGCTTGCTAGCAATGCTCTTTAAAAAGAAACCAAGGAAGTGAACCCAAAGACTAAAGGAGACTTGAAAAGAGGCTGTTGATGGTTTCATGAGTAGCACTATGGCCCCGATGAATTGCTTTATTTATCCGGATTAAATATGCCACTTCTCCAGAATCATCGAAACTCAATATAACTCTGCCTTCTGCGAAATCTGCCTGAAGTCCAACGCTTCCATCAGGATCGGGAAATGCATCAAATATTAGATTGCCTTGATATGACTCTAAAAACAGATGGGCGCTATCTATTGCTCCTATAGCTATTGGTTCAGCATCATCACCATCCCAACAACCAAGCAATACCTTGAAAGCCAGAATCTCACTCTGCACTTCCCTTTTTGATTTAACGTGATTAACTAACGAGTTTTCTGATGTGAGCGCTCCGTCTTTAGCCGCAGCGAATAATTCATATAGCTGTTCTTTAAGTCTGGCCAAAGATGGCAAATCATCCAATCCTTGGCTAATGCCAATTACGTCATTGGATGCGGGCGATCTCACATAGTAGTTATTGATAGCCTGCTGAACACATTTAGGAAGAAGCTCATTAAGGCTAGATGGATACGTTCTCTGTTCGTAGTCCAATCCATAAGTATTATTAAAGGTCGAAGCAAGGGTGTTCATAATTTAAACATTGGAAGACTATTGATTAATTGATGAATTTCTTTTTCGTATTCTGCCACTTTACTTATAAAGGCAATGCGCTCATTTACATTTTTAGATTCAAAATCGTGATGGAAATTTGCCATCACGGTATACCCTCCTAGCTGCCTTCCTTTATCAGAAATCGTCTCTCTTACCCCTACCTTAACATTAAGGTGTGGAAACGATTTGCGGAATTGCAATTCAACCAAGGCACCTGTTATACCACCATGGACATTAAGCCAATCACCCTTTGTGAGTAATTGTTCTATTAATTTATTTTCCGCGTCCCGCCCAATTATTGTTTCAGCATATAAGCTGAAATTTAAACCGACGGCTTTATATGAAACATGCGGCAGCACCTCAAGCAAACGAATAGCCACCTTTGGCAACAACTGATCCCAAGCAAATGATGATACATTCTTTGCTGTTATTGATAGTTTATTTTCCTCCATTTGCACAGAAAATCCCTCATACTCAACAAGAGAAAAAGGGGGGGTAACTATTACCTGCTTCTCTTTCCAGCCTGCAGGAACAATATCATTTCTTTCCAGAAAATCTTGATTTAGGATTCTGGGATTATTGCCATCGGAAACAATAACGGCAGTGACTGTTTCGAGCTTTAATTTATCCACAGGATTTTGCAATTCATTATTTGTTAGATTGGCAATCCTATCTCCATAAGCCTTTCAATGCAACCTTCTCCTGAAATCCAAATTAAAGAGGGCGGCATCAAATAACAGGAGGCCACAGTTTATTTCATTCACCTGAAATAGCCTGCTTTCCGCAAGCCTGACCACCTCCCTTGTGCCGAACTCGGTCTTTCACGAATAGGAATAGCGAAATTGTGTTGTAAGCAGAAGAGAAACGGCACTGGGGAGCAGGCACACCTGATGGTGTGCGTCAATTCGGCTTCATCTTGATACGAACCAGATGGCCTGCTGGGCTGACGCTGAAGCGGACCGGCAGGAACTGCTCCAGCAGCCAGATGGTGGTGGCGGCATGAGATGACAGGTTTCTGGCGAGAAAGCGGGAGCTGCCGCCAGCCAGCGCAAGATAGATCAGCACCTGATCGGCAGCGTGGATATCCAGGGTCGCTCCCGACAGAATCTCCTCGCGCAGCAGCCGTCCGGTCTCAGACCCAAGCTGCTCGGCGGGCACGCCTCTCTGCGCAGTAGTCGCGACACCCAGAAGGGTGTGCTGCATCTGTGCGGCCAGCACAATCGCCCCCACCCGCGCCGCTTGACGTAAATAAACATTTTGTTTGCTCTGGTTGTGTGATTCAAACCTTTGCCACTTCTGAAACGGAACGCTTCTTTACCACGGGTAAATCACGCTGGTTACCACCTGAGATTTTCAAGCGCGCGGCAATGCGCTTGATGCAATTAAACGGGGCCGTGCGCATCGAGGATTTGCGCCTCCCGCCTTCCAACAAGCTGGAAGCGTTGGTTCACGACCGTGCTGGGCAATGGAGTATCCGAATTAATGACCAGTGGCGCATATGTTCCCGTTTTGAAGGTGGCGATGCTTACGGCGTTGAAATCGTTGATTACCATTGAGGGAAAATTGACATGATCAAGAACGGGTTACCTGCAATTCATCCGGGGGAGTTCCTGGGTGAAATCCTGGAAGAAATGGACATCTCGCAAGCCGGGCTTGCACGCTCCATCGGGGTGTCGCCCATGCGTATTTCGCATATTCTCAAGGGAACGCGTCCGGTGACAGCGGAACTCGCGCTGTTGTTCGGCCGCACCTTCGGTCAGTCACCGCAATACTGGCTTAATCTGCAAGCGTCTTATGACCTGAAAACCGCGGAGGCAGCTATCGGCGGGCGTCTGGCAGGGATGCATTCGTTCGCTCATGCCTGATCTCGCGTTTCTTTTTCATTCAACCCGGATGGAGACGCACTAAAATACGGGCGATCATTTTTTCTTCCAGGTCACGGATGCGGATGGCTATACCCATGAGGTTCCCTTGCATCGGGTCAAGGAAGTCACCAAGGACGGGGAGCTGATCTGGCACCGGGAACATTAATGCCGATAGCAGTAAGGAGCGCTTGTGCGGGCATAACCAGCTTGATCTTCCTCTGCTCTGCGCAAAGCAGAGCGATTTTGCCGGAGATTAATCCACCGTGGAACCAGCATGAATCCTTCTTCGCCCAGCCTCGCTGACCGCCTGCGTGGTCACGTTTCCCATCTTGCGCTGGAGATCGGGCAACGCAACATCTTTCACCCGCAGGCGCTGCATGCTGCCGCCGATTACATCCGCAGCGAATGGAGTGCCCAGGGCTATGCGGTGAACTCGCAGCGTTACCAGGCCAGGGAAGTGGAAAGTGAGAATCTGGAAGTAAGCCGCATAGGCAAGACCAAGCCGCAGGAAATTGTGCTGGTGGGGGCGCACTATGACACGGTGAAAGGCTCGCCAGGTGCTGACGATAACGCCAGCGGCATCGCCGCGCTGCTTGAACTCAGCCGCCTGTTTGTCAGCGTGGAAACAGAGCGCACCCTGCGCTTCGTGGCTTTTGCCAACGAGGAACCGCCCTTCTTTTTCTGGGGCCAGATGGGCAGCGCCGTCTATGCCAAGACAGCAAAGGCGCATGGCGAGAAGATCCGCCTCATGATCTCGCTGGAAATGCTGGGCGCATACAGCGACCAGCCCGGCAGCCAGGGTTATCCGCCGTTCCTCAAGCACTTCTATCCAGACCAGGGAAACTTCATCGCCATGGTCTCCAACCGTGCGTCCCGCGAGGAATTGCGCCAGTTGGTGGCGGCCTTCCAGGCTCACTCGGATTTTCCGGTGGAGTCCCTGGCCACCTTTGAGTTTGTCCCCGGCGTGGCATGGAGCGACCATCTCTCCTTCTGGCGACAGGGCTATCCGGCGGTGATGGTTACCGACACGGCTTTCTACCGCAACGCTGCCTACCATAGCGCTGCAGACACTCCGGAGAAACTGAACTACCCGGCGATGGCGCGAGTGGTGGCAGGACTGTTCCATGCCTTGCGGGCGCTGGAGTTGCCTTAGCGCCTATCCTGCAGGCAGCAATCTCAATCTCGCCCGGATTTTCGTCTAGGATAAGAGCATGCGGTTCAATGAGGGCATGCGATGAAACGTCAAGAGAAACATGCGGATCGGCAATTGCAGCGGCGCGAGTTTATCGGTTACCTGCTTGCGGCGGGATGCACTCTGGCAGTGCGTCCGGTTTGTGCGCAAGCGGTCATGGCCGGCAGCGCCGGTAGCCCGGCGAAGGCTGACGCACAGCAGGCTGGCGGTGTCATCACCCTGTTTGTGTGCGGCGATGTCATGACGGGAAGGGGGGTCGACCAGGTATTGCCGCACCCCGGCAACCCCGTCCTCTATGAGCCGTACATGAAAAGCGCGACTGGCTACGTGCAGATTGCCGAGGAGGCGAACGGCCCGATTCCAAAACCGGTGGATTATTCCTATATCTGGGGGGACGCCCTGGCCGAATTGGCGCGGGTAAAGCCGGATGCGCGCATCATCAACCTGGAAACCAGCGTCACCCAAAGCGACGAGGCGGAAAGCAAGAGCATCAATTACCGCATGCATCCGGCCAATATTCCCTGTATCACCGCAGCGCATATCGATTGCTGCACCCTCGCCAACAACCATGTGCTGGATTGGGGGCGTCCAGGTCTGGCCGAGACGCTGCAAACCTTGAAGACGGCTGGAATAAAAACTGCGGGAGCAGGGCAGAATCTGCGCGAGGCGGCGGCCCCTGCAGTGATCCCTGTTGCCGGCAAGGGCAGGGTGCTGGTTTTTTCGTTTGGTTCGGAATCAAGCGGCATCCCCCGGAGCTGGGCAGCCAAGGCCGGCAGACCCGGGGTGAACAGGTTGCCGGACTTCTCCGCGGAAACGGTGTGGGGCATACGCGAGGGCATCGGCCAGGTAAAACTACCGGGCGACATCGCCGTTGCCTCGATTCATTGGGGCGGTAACTGGGGCTACCCGGTTCCCCATGAGCAACAGGAGTTTGCCCGCCAGCTAATCGATGAAGCGGGCGTTGATGTCGTCCACGGGCATTCTTCCCATCATGTGCAGGGGATCGAGGTTTACCAAGGCAAACCCATTCTTTACGGCTGCGGCGACTTTCTGAACGATTATGAAGGTATCTCCGGGCATGAGGCTTATCGGGGTGATCTGGCGCTGATGTATTTTGTGAGCATGGACTCTGCGAGCGGCAATCTGCTGCGCTTGCAGATGACCCCCATGCAGATTAAACACTTCAGGTTAAACCGGGCATCGAGAAGCGATACCCTGTGGCTGAATGATGTTTTGAACCGGGAAGGCAGAAAGTTCGGCACCGGGGTGGAGTTGAACGCGGATAATTCCTTGGCGCTGCGCTGGACGCCGTTAATTTGAGCGGGGCTTGGTGCTGGATGCGGCTGGTTGCGTCGCTGCAAACAGGCCCTGACCGGATTTAGGGTTTCAAGCTATCAACCAGCCTGTCATAATTAATTTGGAGAAGCCGATTTTTTAGCGTAGTGTCCACTTGCTGCTCCATTTCAACAGCAGGGGCCGGGAACGGTTTAAGGCAGAAACAGGTGTTCGCAAGCGTTGACAGGCAAGGAATACATCGAGCATGTTTCGCGTGTAAAACTCTGCGGGATTCAGCGTCACTCCCGGTGTTACAGTGATTCAGTATACTGCCGCAGTGCAGCACCCATCTGCTGTGCGGGTTGTGAGCGTATCGCAAGGAGCGCCCAATGCAACATGTTAATCCCCGCTATCTTCCTTCGTCCTCTTGTGACCGCGCGCCATCCGGCCAGATCATTCTGCGCGATGGGACAACAGCGGCGATTCGTCCTTCCGTGCCAACAGACCATGCCGCATTGCAGAATTTCGTGGAGCGGCTTGCGCCCGAATCTAAACGGCATCGTTTCTTTTCCACGGCTTCCCCGCGCAGCGCGGTTACCGCATCGTTGTGCGATTCGGCAGATCCCTGCGCCCGGCTGACCCTGGTGGTAACCCGCATCTGGGATGGAGCGTTGCGGATTATCGCGACAGGCTCGTATCTGGCGCGAGATGAACGCACAGCCGAGGTCGCCATGGCGGTGGATGATGCCTTCCATGGGAAAGGGCTGGGTACGCTCTTGCTGGAGCGGCTGGCGATGTCAGCTATCCAGCATGGCTTTGTCCGCTTGTGGGCGGTCACACACACGGATAATCTGGCGATGCGTGAAGTTTTCCGGGAATCCGGCTTCGACATGCAGGAAAGCTGCGAAGGCGGAGAGGTCGAAGTCGAACTGTCTCTGATCCCCACAGAAACCACCCTGGCCCGCTCTGAGTTGCGGGATCGCATTGCCACTACCGCTTCACTGCATCCATTCTTTCACCCGCGGGCAGTAGCGGTCATCGGCGCCTCGCGCGATCCGCGCAGTATCGGTTACCGGCTGGTCGGGGCTTTGACTGGCAACCGCTTTCATGGCGCCATCTACCCGGTGAATCCACGGGCGGCAGAGATTGCCGGCCTGCAGGCGTATCCGTCGCTTGCAGCCGCGCCCGGTAGCGTCGACCTGGCCATCATTGCCGTGCCGCGCGATCTGGTTCTGGCCGTGGTTGATGAGTGTGCGGCCAAAGGAGTGCGGGCCATCGTCGTGATTACTGCCGGTTTTGCCGAGACCGGTGCGCAAGGCAAGCAACTGCAGGATCGTCTGGTCGAGAAAGTACGCCAGCAAGGCATGCGCATGATCGGCCCGAATTGTTTCGGTTTGTTGAATACCGATCCGGCAGTCCGCCTCAATGCAACCTTCACTTCTGCGTTTCCGCCGCCGGGGCGGGTCGCGATGTCATCGCAGAGTGGTGCATTGGGAATAGCCATTCTTGCTGCCGCGCAGAGGCTACAGTTGGGGATTTCGTCTTTCGTCAGCGTTGGCAACAAGGGCGATGTGTCCGGCAACGATCTTTTGCAATACTGGGAAGAGGACCCCGCAACCCACGTCATCCTGCTGTATCTGGAATCATTCGGCAATCCGCGCCGCTTTGCCAGGATTGCCCGCCGGGTGAGCCAGCGGAAGCCAATCATTGCTGTGAAAGCAGGCCGGAGCCAGTCTGGATGCCGTGCCGCCGGTTCCCACACCGCTGCGCTGGCAGCGAGCGATGTGGGAGTGGAGGCATTGTTCCACCAGACCGGAGTGATTCGTGCCGAGACGCTGGAAGAGATGTTCGCGCTGGCGGCGGGCCTGTCGGCCCAGCCTCTCCCGGCAGGCCGGCGGGTCGGGATCATCACCAACGCAGGCGGGCCTGCGATACTCTGTACCGATGCGTGCGAGGCCAGCGGCTTGACCGTGCCAGAGCTGTCAGCCCGAACCAGAGCCGCACTCGCCGCATTCCTGCCGTCCGCCGCTGCGCTCAATAATCCGGTGGATCTGATTGCCTCTGCTACCCCGGAACAGTACGCCCAGGCAATCGAAGCCGTGTTGAAAGCAGATGAGGTCGATGCGCTAATTATATTGTACGTCTCCCTGATGGCTGCTGATGTGTCCCCGATCGCAGACGGCATTCTGGCAGGACTTGCAGCCGCACAGGAATCAAACGCGCCGAAGAAACCAGTCTTCATCTGCTGGATGGCGGAAGGAGATCCGGACCGCTCCTTTACCCTGTCGGGCGAAACGATCCCCGCTTATCGCATGCCGGAAGTCCCTGCGCTGGTGCTGGGCAAAGCTGCCAGCTACGCCGAATGGAGAGCGCGGCCGTGCGGCGTAATCCCGGATTTTGCCGACATAGATCTGCCGCTGGCGCGCGAAATTTGTGCAACAGCCCTCGCGCAGCGCGGCAGCGGCTGGCTGACCGCGCAAGAGACCCGCGCTATGCTGACGGCGGCACGGCTGCCGCTCCTGCCAGGAGATATCGCTACGACTGCCGATGCCGCAGTTGCTCTGGCGTGGACCATCGGTTTTCCGGTCGCAGTAAAACTGGCTTCGCATACCCTCGTGCACAAAACCGAGATCGGTGGAGTCCATCTGAATCTGGCTGACGAGACAGCCGTCCGCGAAGCATTCGAGGCAATCCGCGCGCGGCTGGTACAGGATCAAAACCTTACCGCGATGGAAGGGGTATTGGTGCAGCCGATGATGCCGGACGGCGTCGAATTGATGATCGGGGTCACGCACAATTCGCTGTTCGGTCCGCTGATCGCGTTCGGCCTGGGCGGCATCCATGTGGAGATCCTCGGTGACGTGTGCTTCCGCATTACTCCCCTCAGTGACTGCGATGCCGCCGAAATGGTGCGCGAGATCAAGGGCTACCGGTTGCTTACCGGTTACCGCGGTCACCCGCCGGCGGATGTGGCGGCAATTGAACAGGTGCTGTTGCGTATCTCGCGTCTGGTGGAAGAAATTCCCGCAATCAGAGAACTCGATCTAAACCCGGTTCTGGCCCTGCCGCCTGGCCAGGGTTGCCGGATCGTGGATGCGAGGATACGCGTTGAAGCGGACGTGCCGGGATGAGTAGTTCAGAAATGCAGTAAAGATGTTCAAAGGTGCCAGATTCTGCTAATTTGCAGTCCAGCACATTGATCCCTTGCGTAACCGCGTGACTTCTCCCAGACACCCCTTGCCACACCTGTTCCTCTTTCTGCTGCTCGCGGCAGGCAGCCTGTTTGCCGGATTGCTGTTCGGCAGCGTGAATCTCCCCATTTCCGGAATTGCCCAAGCGCTGCTGTCACCGGCCGATGACACCACCAGCCAAATTGTCTGGCAGCTGCGCCTGCCGCGTGTGCTGGCGGCGTTTGCCTGCGGCGGTCTGCTGGCACTGGCGGGTGCGTTGTTGCAGGTGCTGCTGCGCAATCCACTGGCCGACCCCTATATTCTCGGGGTATCCGGGGGTGCAGCGGTGGGTGCACTCACCGCAATGTTGCTGGGATGGGGGCTGGTACTGGTCAATCTGACATCGCTGGCAGGTGCGCTGGCTGCAATTGCCATCGTGTTCGGCCTGAGCTTTCGCAGCGGCGACTGGAATCTATACCGGCTGCTGCTGACCGGGGTGGTACTGTCCGCCGGTTGCGCTGCGCTGACCACCTTGATCCTGACCCTGGCGCCGGCCAGCGACGTGAAAGGCATGCTGTTCTGGTTGATGGGCGATGTATCGCGTGCGGTCGGCGCCGAGGGGTTGTCATCTGCATGGGTGACACTGGTTATTGTGGCGGCCATCAGCATGATCTTTTCCGGCAGCCTCAATGTCCTCAGCCTCGGCCAGATGAAGGCGAGAACCCTTGGTGTGGCGGTGCTGCCATTGCAAGTGGGGATTTACTTCGGCGCGGCATTGGCGACGGTGGCGGCGCTGATGCTGGCGGGTGTCATCGGCTTCGTCGGCTTGATCATTCCCCATGTCATCCGCTTGCTGGGGATCAACGACTATCGCTGGCTGTTACCTTTGGCCATGCTGTTGGGGGGCAGCTTTCTCACACTGGCGGATACGCTGGCGCGAACCCTGTGGGCGCCCCAGCAATTGCCGGTGGGGGTGTTGACCGCGCTACTGGGCGTGCCGCTGTTGTTGCTGCTGCTGTCGAGAAAACGCTGATCGAACAGAGTGTAATCCTGACTGGTGAAATTCCTATCCTGGCCTGGAAGCTTCACTTGGCCCGGATATTTCACCAGACTCTGGAGTATTCACATCACGTTTGAATTAACGGGCTCACGGAGAGCAAGCGAAGCACCACTTTCCATGAGCCCTGGTTGGATGCAATGTTATGCCGCAGACTCAAGCGGGACGTCCCAACTAAAGGGGTCAGGTTACTTTTCGCCACCATCTTTGGATTTCTTTGGCCGTCCCTGCGGTACTATTTTAGTGCGCCGACCCAGAATTGACTCGATTTCCTCCTGAAACTTGCTTGATCCAAGTGCGCAGTCTTTGTTCAGGTGTATTCGTATCATATCAAGATCGTAGGCCGCCAGCGCTTGCTTGAACAACTCGCGATAAGCCAGCGTACGTGCCTCAGGATTGACCGCCAAATGGCGGTACTCCAGTGGTTCGGCCAGCCACTCAATAATATTCCCGGTGACATGGTGCTGATAGCTGGACCAATGGTAATCCCCAGGATCGTTCACCATCCCGGCGCGCACCGGGTTGAGTTCGATATAGCGCATGCACGTCAACAGGTAGCGTTCGCTGTCGACCAGACTGGACTTGAAGCGCCCTTCGAAAAGAGTTCCTGATCGCCGATATGTTGCATTGACATAACGCACATAACGGCGACCAACCGATTGCATAAAACGGGAAACCCCGCCCGGTGCCTCGCCCAGCACCAGCAGGTGGGCATGGTTGGTCATCAGCACGAACGCGTAAAGCTTGCAACCGTTCTTCGCCAAGGCTTCGCGGAGGTATTCCAGGTAGGTCGCATAATCGTCTTCGTGAAAAAAGATGGGCTGGCGGTTATTGCCGCGTTGCACAATGTGTTGCGGGACATTCGGCAAGTCAAGGCGGGGAAGGCGGGCCATAGTGGTTGGAGATTAAACAAGGCAGACTCATATTAACACAATAATGTAACCTGACCCCTTTTCCTTTCTTTTCCTTTTAGCCTCGGCGGCCCGGCGCTCGCTCTCATGGGACGAGGCTGGTCAGGCCTTCTTGATGAACTCGGACTTCAGCTGCATCGAGCCGAATCCGTCGATCTTGCAGTCTATGTCGTGGTCGCCTTCGATCAGGCGAATGTTCTTAACCTTAGTGCCGACCTTGACGACCGAGGACGAGCCCTTGATCTTGAGGTCTTTGATCACGGTCACCGCGTCTCCGTCCTTCAGTTCGTTGCCGAAGGCGTCCTTCCAGACGCGCTTTTCCTCGATGACCTCGGCTATGCTGCTGCTCCATTCGTGGCCGCATTCCGGGCAGATGAGCTGACGGCCGTCTTCATAGGTATACGCAGAGTTGCATTTGGGACAGGTCGGCAAGCCGCTCATAGACGTTCCTTTCAATGGTTATTGCATGGCTGTGAAACGGGACTCTGCAGCCCCGGCCAGTATAGGGAGCCAACTCAGCGAGTCTCCGCCCCTCAGGCTAACCAACAGCACAGAGCCGCTTGCCTTGCTGCTTCCAAGCGAACCCTAATGTAATATATACGACATCAGTTGTCTAATAGTCCACTTCACATGTCGCATAATCATGGCTGAAATTAACTATCTTATTGTTTTGTGGGATCAAAGAGTAAAACAAAAGAGCGGGCCATGCAAACAAATACGACATCGTCGCCAGCCAGGGAGTTACCGGATCAGGTGCGCGACAAGATTCATTTCAAACACGGTAGTTTAAGCACACCCACCCCGGTCGGGTGCTAAGGAGAGTAGGGGAAGCGTCTGTTCATTCTGAAAAGAAATTCAGCCACGTCAGGTTATGCGGCATAATTCTTCCTTTTTCATTTTGCTGCGATGAATGCTGCCCGGCTAGCCTGGTATCCCGCGCCATCTTCCCTATCACCTCGCACCCGTGACTGGCTGCAGAACCGCGGTTCCCTTACCCGCCTGATTCAGCAGCGGTGCAGCAATTTTCGCGTCCAGCCGGTATCTCAGTCGTTGGCGACGGTATGCGGGGACGAGCTTGCCGTCATGGGTCTGCGCCGCAGCGAGCTGGCACTGGTGCGGGAGGTGTATCTGTATTGCGGCAACACACCGGTGGTTTTTGCGCATTCAGTTGTGGCCAGGAAAAATCTGCGCGGCGCATGGCGCGGACTGAGCGGTCTCGGCAACCGGTCACTGGGTACGGTGCTGTTTACCAACCCGGTGGTCAGACGTACCCCGCTGCGATTCAAGAAACTGAATGCAGGCCACCCGCTTTTCCATCGCGCCTGCCGGGGATTGCCGGCCACGCCAGCGGGTCCGCCATCCAGTCTGTGGGCGCGACGCTCACTGTTTACTTTGCACGGACAGTCCATACTGGTTACCGAAGTGTTTCTTCCTGCCATTCTGGATTTAACCCAGACAATCCGTTAGGACGCGAGATGATGGTGAGGCAGGTTGCGAGACAGTTTTGTCGGTTGAGAGAAGGCCATAGCTTGATCTATGGACGCCGAGCAAGCGGCGAAAATGGCCACAAACTGACTACCAGCGCTTGCGTAGGCTCGGAGAGCCGCCTAATGAATTATTTGGGTTTAAGCTAGTGACTTTCGCGCAACGCCTCGGCCATTACCGCAAACTGATGCGGCTGGACAAGCCCATCGGCATTCTGCTGTTGCTGTGGCCGACGTTGTGGGGCCTGTGGCTGGCTGCTGAGGGTGTGCCCGATATAACCATTCTGGTGATATTCGTACTGGGTACGGTGCTGATGCGTTCCGCTGGTTGTGTGGTCAACGACTACGCCGACCGCAATATCGACCCGCATGTCACGCGCACCAAGAACCGTCCGCTGGCGACCGGGGTGGTGAGCAGCAAAGAGGCGCTGTTGCTGGCAGCGGGTCTGAGTCTGTGTGCGTTTCTGCTGATACTGCCGCTCAACCGGCTCACGCTCGAGCTGGCGGTGTTTGCACTGTTTCTTGCCGCCAGCTATCCGTTTACCAAACGCTTCTTCGCAATGCCGCAAGCCTATCTTGGCGTTGCTTTCAGTTTTGGTATCCCGATGGCGTTTGCCGCGCAGACCGGTGAGCTGCCATTGATCGTCTGGCTGCTGATGGCAGCGAACCTGCTGTGGGTGATTGCTTACGATACCGAGTATGCGATGGTGGATAGAGCCGACGATCTCAAGATAGGTATCAAGACTTCCGCGATCACGTTCGGGCGTTTCGATGTGGCCGGGATCATGCTGTGCCATGCGCTTTTTCTAGGTATCATGGCCGGCATAGGGCTGATGCAGAAACTGGGCATCGCGTATTATGCCGGTCTGATTGCTGCAGCGGGTTTGATTGCGTACCAGTATCGGCTGATTCACGAGCGCGAGCCAGCGTGCTGCTTCAAGGCTTTTTTACACAACAACTGGGTGGGCGCGGTGGTGTTTGCCGGCATTGCGCTCGATTACCTGATAGAGACAACTTCATAAGTGCTCCACTACCATGAAATATAAAGACCTGCGGGATTTTATCGCGCAACTGGAAAGCCAGGGCGAACTGAAGCGCATCATCACCGAGATAGACCCGCGTCTGGAGATGACCGAAATCTGCGACCGGGTGCTGAAGGCCGGTGGTCCTGCCATTCTGTTCGAGCATCCCAAGGGACATACCATTCCCGTGCTCGGAAACTTGTTCGGCACCCCGCGGCGGGTGGCGATGGGCATGGGACAGGAATCGGTGGCAGCGTTGCGGGGAGTGGGCGAGTTGCTCGCTGCTCTGAAAGAACCCGAGCCGCCCAAGGGTCTGAAAGATGCGTGGGACAAATTTCCGGTGCTGAAGCAAGTGCTCAACATGGCGCCCAAAGTGGTTTCGAGCGCGCCGTGCCAGGAGATCGTGTGGGAAGGCAAGGACGTGGATCTCGGCAGGCTGCCGATCCAGACCTGCTGGCCGGGGGACGCCGGTCCGCTGATTACCTGGGGATTGACCGTCACCCGCGGGCCGCACAAGACCCGGCAGAATCTGGGCATATACCGGCAGCAGGTGATCGCACCCAACAAAATCATCATGCGCTGGCTGGCTCACCGTGGCGGTGCGCTGGATTTTCGTGATTTCTGTCTCACCCATCCGGGGCAGCCTTATCCGCTGGCAGTAGCGCTGGGAGCAGACCCGGCGACCATACTCGGCGCGGTCACCCCGGTACCGGACAGCCTCAGCGAATACCAGTTTGCTGGCCTGCTGCGCGGCGCAAAAACCGAAATTATCAAGTGCCTGAGCCATGACCTGCAGGTTCCGGCAAGCGCAGAAATCGTACTGGAAGGATATATTCATCCGGGCGAAACGGCGCTCGAAGGCCCGTTCGGCGATCACACCGGTTATTACAACGAGCAGGAGACTTTCCCGGTATTCACGATTGAGCGCATCACCATGCGGCGCAACCCGATTTTTCACTCCACTTACACCGGCAAGCCGCCGGACGAGCCGGCGATACTGGGCGTGGCGCTGAACGAAGTGTTCGTGCCGCTGCTGCAAAAACAGTTTCCCGAAATCGCCGATTTTTATTTGCCGCCGGAAGGCTGTTCCTATCGCATGGCGGTGGTGAGCATGAAAAAACAGTATGCCGGGCATGCCAAGCGCGTGATGTTCGGCGTATGGAGTTTCCTGCGCCAGTTCATGTACACCAAATTTATCATCGTCACCGACGACGATGTGAATATCCGCGACTGGAAGGAAGTGATCTGGGCTGTCACCACGCGCGTCGATCCCGCGCGCGATACGCTGATCGTGGAAAACACGCCGATAGATTATCTCGATTTCGCCAGCCCGGTATCGGGTCTGGGCGGGAAAATGGGTTTGGACGCCACTAACAAATGGCCGGGAGAAACTACCCGTGCATGGGGCACACCGATTGCGATGGATGCAGCGGTGAAAGCGCGCGTGGATGAAATCTGGCGAGACCTGGGGCTTTAACCACCAGTTCTCTATTCTTGCTTTAGTTGGAATCCCTGGAATTACTCGACTGTCACTGATTTCGCCAGATTGCGCGGTTTGTCCACGTCGGTATTTTTTTGCAGGGCGACATGGTAGGCAAGCAGTTGCAGCGGGATGGTGTGGAGGATGGGGCTGAGCAATCCCGCATGTTCCGGCAGGTTGATGACGTGCATGCCCGCGCTTTGCTGAATGGTCGAGTCGGCGTCAACGAAAACATAGAGTTCACCGCCGCGCGCGCGTACTTCCTGCAAGTTGGATTTGAGTTTTTCCAGTAACGCGTTATTGGGAGCAATCGCGACTACTGGCATGTCCTCGTCCACCAGTGCGAGCGGACCGTGCTTCAATTCACCGGCGGCGTAAGCTTCGGCATGAATGTAGGAAATCTCCTTGAGCTTGAGCGCGCCCTCCATGGCGATGGGGTAGTGCATGCCGCGCCCGAGAAACAAGGCGTGGCGTTTCTGCGCAAACCTCTCGGCCCAGACCTTGACCTGAGGTTCCACTTGCAGCGCGTGCTGCAGCGCGACTGGCAGATGGCGCAGCGCAGTGATCACTTCGCGTTCTCGCTCGCTCGATAATTTTCCGCGCAGTTTCGCCAGCGTTACGGCAAGCAGCATCAGTGCCGCCAGTTGGGTGGTGAATGCCTTGGTCGAGGCCACGCCGATTTCCGGCCCGGCGCGGGTAAGGAAGCGCAGATCGGTTTGCCGCACCAGTGCACTTTCCGGCACGTTGCAGATGGCCAGACTGTGACGGTGTCCCAGCGACTTGGCATAGCCGAGTGCAGCCAGTGTGTCGGCAGTTTCCCCTGATTGGGAAATCGCCACCACCAGCGCGTTGGGGCTGGCTACCGGGTCGCGGTAGCGGTATTCGCTCGCGATCTCGACGTTGCAGGCCAATCCCGCCATGGATTCCAGCCAGTAGCGGGCGACCAGTCCGGCGTGGTAGCTGGTGCCGCAAGCGAGTATCAGTACGCTGTCGGTATGCTGGAAAATATTTTCCGCTTCGCTGCCAAATAGTTGCGGAGAAATGGAATGGGCATTGAGCACCATTTCCAGCGTATTTGCCACCACGCCCGGTTGTTCGAATATTTCTTTCTGCATGAAGTGGGTATAGGGTCCCAGTTCCACTGCGGCATCGGTCAGCTCGCTTTCGTGCACAGCGCGCGTCACTTCCCTGCCTGGGCCACCAGCAAGACAATTGACGATGCGGTAGCCGTCGCAACGCAGTTCGGCCACATCGCCTTCTTCCAGATAAACCATGTGCTTGGTTACCTGTAGCAGCGCAGAAGCATCGGAGGCAGCGTAGTTGCCGCGTTCGCCCAGTCCCAGCAACAGCGGCGCGCCATTGCGGGCAACAACAATGCGCTCAGGCCGCGTCTCTTCCATGACGGCGATGGCGTAAGCGCCTTGCAATTCGGCAATGGAGCGGCACACTGCTGCAAACAAGTCAGGGGTTTGCTTGAGGTTGAGCGTGATGAGATGAGCGATGACTTCGGTATCGGTGTCGGACAGGAACTTGAAACCCTCAGTCTGCAAGCGTTGGCGCAGCGCTTCATGGTTTTCGATGATGCCGTTATGCACCACTGCAACCTTTGTCACCCCAGTGGAAAAATGCGGGTGAGCATTGCGCTCGGAAGGTGCGCCGTGTGTGGCCCAGCGGGTGTGGGCGATGCCGACCTCACCGCAAAACTGCTGCTCATCCGCGAGCTTGCTGAGTTCCGCCACCCGTCCGGTAGTGCGTAATCTGCGCAATCCGCCATCCACCAGCGCAATTCCGGCAGAGTCGTAGCCGCGGTATTCGAGGCGGCGCAAACCTTCCAGCAGAGTGGGGACAACATTATGTCTGGCAATCGCGCCGACTATGCCGCACATGGGCGAATCTTCTTGGCGCTACTTTTCCCGGAATGACGGAACTGAGAGGATTCCTTCATTTTTCACTCTTCACTTTTTTCATTGGCCGCTTCCAGCCAGTGATACTCATTTGTTTGGTGCGTGACAGGGTCAGGCTCTCCGGCGGCGTGTCCTTGGTGATGGTCGAACCCGCGCCGATGGTCGTGCCTTTCGCCACTGTCACCGGCGCAATCAGCTGGGTATCGGAGCCGATAAATACGTCGTCTTCGATGATGGTCTGGTGTTTGTTGGCGCCATCATAGTTGCAGGTAATGGTCCCGGCACCGATGTTGACATTTTTGCCGACGATGGCATCGCCGATGTAGCTCAGATGATTCGCTTTGCTGCCGGCGGCTAGGCTGCTATTTTTGACTTCGACAAAATTGCCGATATGAACTTCGCTTGCAAGCCGGGTCCCGGGACGAATGCGGGCGTAAGGTCCAATGCGGCAGTTTTTTCCGATTTCGGCGTCTTCGATCAGGCTGAACGGGGCGATCAGCGTTCCTGCTGCAACCTTCACATTCTTCAGGATACTGTGAGCGCCCACTCTCACATTATCGCCCAACTGCACCAAGCCTTCGAAAATACAGTTGATGTCTATCGCGACGTCACTGCCGCAGGTAAGCTGGCCGCGAATGTCGATACGGGATGGATCGGCCAGGGTCACGCCCTGTTCCAGCAATCTGCTGGCGGATTCGTTTTGATAAATACGCTCAAGCGCTGCCAGCTGCGCTTTGCTGTTGATGCCCAGTATTTCCCAGGCATGATCCGGCTGGGCAACTTCCACCTTGACCCCATCCGTGACCGCCATCGCCACGATATCGGTGAGGTAATATTCCTTCTGTGCATTCCTGTTTTCCAGTCTGAGCAGCCAGTCGTGCAGATATTGATTGGGAATCGCCATGATGCCGGTATTGATTTCACGGATCTGCCGCTGGGCTTTGCTGGCATCCTTCTCTTCAACAATGGCGGTGATCTTCCCCTCCCCGCTGCTACGCACGATTCTGCCGTAGCCGGAGGGCTCGTCCAGTTCCAGCGTGAGCAGCGCAAGATATTTTGCTGCCGCCGTTGCTATCAGTCCCTTCAGGGTTTCAACCTTGGTCAGCGGCACATCGCCATACAGCACCAGCGTCATGCCTCTCTTGTCCAGATGGGGCAGCGTTTGCATCAGTGCGTGGCCTGTGCCCAACTGCGGTTCCTGCTTTACCCAGATGAGTTTCTTGTCGGCTATCGTCTGCGGTACGGTTTCGCCGCCATGACCGTACACCACACAGATTTTTTCCGGCACCAGCGCACGCGCCGTGTCGAGCACATGGAAAAGTAGCGGTCTGCCAGCCAGCGGGTGCAGCACCTTGGGTAGCGTCGAGTGCATGCGTTTGCCGAGTCCGGCGGCGAGAATGACGATATTTAGTTTGGGCACGACAATAGGCGGCAATTAAGTATTCGTGAGAAGTGTTACAGCGGGAGACAAGAGCCTCTTCCCCTCCCCAGCGCTTTCAGACATGGCATACGGTGCGCGGCAGAATCGGCATGGATGGGTCGTGCGAGTTTGGATAGACATGGCTGGATTCTAGAGCTTTAGCGTGATAACGGCAACCCACGGAGGACTTGTTCGGTTCCCTAATTCCAGAGAAAGAAAAAGGCGGCCAAGGCCGCCTTTTTCAGGAGTGGGATGAAATAACTTAATGACCGCGTTTTCTCAGCTTCTGAATCGCCGCCAATTGTGCTATCGACTCGGCCAGTTCCGCCTGGGCGCGGGCATAATCCATGGCAGAGGAACGATCCCGCATGGCTTCCTCCGCACGTTTCTTGGCCTCTATCGCCTTGGCTTCGTCCAGATTGGCACCACGCACGGCAGTATCGGCAAGGATGGTCACCACGTCTGGCTGTATCTCCAGCATGCCGCCGGAGACATAAATCAGCTCTTCTTCCTGCAATGGTGCCTTGATTCGCACCGAGCCGGGCTTGATCCGGGTCAGCATGGGCGTATGGTGCGGGTAAATGCCCACCTCGCCCGCTTCCGCCGGCGCCACCAGAAACTCGGCAGGACCTGAGTAGATCGATTCCTCGGCGCTGACGATATCAACGTGAAATACGGTGCTCATTTAAGTTTCCAGTTATATGATGGGTCAGTCGAGTTTATAAAAAAGCTTCTGCTACTGCAGTGTCTTGGCTTTTTCGATCGCTTCGTCTATTCCGCCCACCATGTAGAACGCCTGCTCCGGTAAGTGATCATAATCACCGTTGACGATGCCTTTGAAACCTTTGATGGTTTCTTTCAGCGATACGTATTTCCCGGGTGAGCCGGTGAATACTTCCGCTACGTTAAACGGCTGCGACAGGAAGCGCTGAATCTTGCGCGCTCTGGCCACTGCCAGCTTGTCCTCAGGGGAGAGTTCATCCATCCCCAGAATTGCGATAATGTCGCGCAATTCCTTGTAGCGTTGCAGGGTCTGCTGCACATCACGTGCGGTGTTGTAGTGTTCTTCGCCAACCACCAGCGGGTCAAGCTGGCGCGAAGTGGAGTCGAGTGGATCCACCGCCGGATAGATGCCCAGTGAGGCGATGTCGCGTGACAGCACCACGGTTGCATCCAGGTGGCCGAAGGTGGTTGCGGGCGAGGGGTCGGTCAGATCGTCTGCTGGCACATACACAGCCTGAATCGACGTAATGGAGCCGGTCTTGGTGGAAGTAATGCGTTCCTGCAAGCGCCCCATTTCTTCGGCCAGTGTCGGCTGGTAGCCCACTGCGGACGGCATACGGCCCAGCAATGCCGATACCTCGGTTCCCGCCAGCGTGAAGCGATAAATGTTATCCACAAACAGCAGCACATCGCGGCCTTCGTCGCGGAAAGATTCCGCCATGGTCAGGCCGGTCAGAGCGACACGCAAGCGGTTTCCGGGCGGCTCATTCATTTGTCCGTACACCAGTGCCACTTTGTCCAGCACGCCGGATTCTTTCATTTCATGGTAAAAGTCGTTGCCTTCGCGCGTGCGCTCACCCACGCCGGCAAACACCGAGAAGCCGCTGTGCTCAATGGCGATGTTGCGGATCAGTTCCATCATGTTCACGGTCTTGCCTACGCCCGCACCGCCAAACAGACCTACCTTGCCGCCTTTGGCGAAAGGGCAGACCAGATCGATCACCTTGATGCCGGTTTCCAGTAATTCAGTAGAGGCTGCCAGCTCATCAAATGCTGGGGCCTTGCGGTGGATCGACATAGTTTTTTCCGCGCCGATGGGGCCCATCTCGTCTATCGGCCTGCCCAGTACGTCCATGATGCGGCCCAGGGTCTTGAGGCCGACCGGTACCAGAATCTGTTCACCGGTATTGGTCACCATCATGCCGCGGCGCAATCCATCCGAAGATCCGAGGGCAATCGTGCGCACTACACCGTCGCCCAATTGTTGCTGCACCTCAAGCGTGAGTTCCGTTCCTTCCAGCACCAGCGCGTCATACACTTTCGGTATCGCTTCACGCGGAAATTCAACGTCTACTACCGCACCGATACACTGAACAATTTTTCCTTGGTTCATGGTTGTTCCCTAAATGCTAAATCAAAATGTTTAAACTGCTGCCGCGCCGCCGACGATTTCCGACAACTCTTTGGTAATCGCAGCCTGACGGGATTTGTTGTAAATCAGCGTCAATTCGTCTATTACGCTACCGGCATTATCAGACGCCGCTTTCATCGCCACCATCCGCGCCGATTGTTCCGATGCCATATTTTCGGTTAGCGCCTGGTAAATCAGCGCCTCGACATAGCGCACCATGATGTCGTCAATGACGGGTTTGGCTTCAGGCTCGTAAATGTAATCCCACACACCTTTCTGCCCCTTGGGACCTTCGCCTCCTCTGAGGCGCTCGTCGGAAAGCGGCAGCAACTGCTCCATCACCGGTTCCTGTTTCATGGTGTTGATGAAGCGGGTGTAGAAAATGTATACGCGGTCGAAGCGATCCTGGGTATAACCGTCCAAGATGATTTTCACCGCGCCAATCAGCTTTGCCAGATCGGGTGCATCCCCCAGACCGATAACATGCGAAATCACGTTGGCACCGAGCCGGTTCATGAAACCAAAACCCTTGTTGCCAATGCAGCAGGCCTCGATCTGCTCGCCCTCACCTTCCCACGCTTTCATTTTGCCTAGCGCCATGCGCAACACGTTGGTGTTGAGACCGCCGCACAAGCCCTTGTCGGAAGTGACCACGACAATGCCGATGCGTTTGACCGTATCCCGCTCTATCAGAAAAGGATGACGATACTCGGTATTGGCACGGCTCATGTGTGCTGCGACATTACGTATCTTTTCGCCGTAGGGCCGCGCTTTCTTCATGCGCTCCTGTGCCTTGCGCATTTTGGAAGCAGCCACCATTTCCATGGCGCGCGTGATCTTCTGCGTGTTCTTGACGCTTTTGATCTTGTTGCGGATTTCTCTGCTACCGGCCATCGATTAATACGTTCCGTTTGTCTTGAAGTCCTGAATCGCGGCGTCAAGCTCTTTCTCGGTCGTGGCGTCGAGGTCCTTGCTGGTTTCAATCTTGTCCATAATGGCGCCGTATTTGCTCCGCATATGACCTTTCAATGCCGATTCGAACGCCAGTGCGCGCTTCACTTCCACATTGTCCAGATAGCCTTTGTTGACGGCAAATAACGTGAGCGCCATTTCGGATACGCTCAGGGTGGCGTATTGCGCCTGCTTCATCAGTTCGGTCACCATCTTGCCGCGCTCCAATTGCTTGCGAGTGGCTTCGTCGAGATCGGAAGCGAACTGTGCAAATGCTGCCAGTTCACGATATTGTGCCAGCGCCAGACGCACACCGCCGCCCAGTTTCTTGATGACCTTGGTTTGTGCCGCGCCGCCCACGCGCGACACTGAAACGCCGGCATTGATCGCAGGGCGGATGCCGGCATTGAACAGATCGGTTTCCAGAAAAATCTGACCATCGGTAATTGAAATCACATTGGTGGGAACGAAAGCGGTTACGTCACCAGCCTGGGTCTCGATCACCGGTAAGGCGGTCAACGAGCCGGTCTTGCCTTTAACCGCTCCGTTGGTGGCTTTTTCAACGTATGCCGCACTGACGCGAGCGGCACGTTCCAGCAAACGCGAGTGCAAATAAAATACGTCGCCAGGATAGGCTTCGCGACCAGGCGGACGACGCAGCAGCAGTGAAATCTGCCGGTAGGCCCAGGCCTGTTTGGTCAAGTCGTCATAAATAATGAGAGCGTCTTCACCCTTGTCGCGGAAGTATTCGCCCATGGTGCAGCCGGAATAGGGTGCAATGAACTGCATCGCCGCCGATTCAGATGCGGTGGCGGCCACCACGATGGTGTACTCCATTGCGCCGTGCTCTTCCAGTTTACGCACCACGTTGGCGATAGACGAGGCTTTCTGCCCGATCGCGACGTAGATGCAAACCATGTTCTCGCCCTTCTGGTTGATAATCGCGTCTATCGCCACCGCAGTCTTGCCGGTCTGACGGTCGCCGATGATCAATTCGCGCTGGCCGCGCCCGACTGGGACCATGGCGTCAATTGATTTCAGTCCGGTCTGTACCGGTTGATTCACCGATTGACGCCAGATTACGCCGGGTGCAATTTTTTCGATCGGTTCCGAGCCTTGTGCGGTTATCGGACCTTTTCCGTCTATCGGTTGTCCCAGCGCGTTGACTACACGGCCCATCAATCCCTCACCTACCGGGACTTCCAGGATGCGGCCAGTACACTTGACGGTATCACCTTCGGTGATGTGCTCGTAGGCGCCCATAATCACTGCGCCAACGGAGTCGCGTTCGAGGTTGAGGGCAAGACCGAAAGTATTGCCGGGGAATTCCAGCATCTCGCCTTGCATTACGTCGGACAGACCGTGAATACGTACGATACCGTCAGTCACCGAAACAATGGTGCCTTGGGTACGGACTTCGGCAGTAGTGGCGAGTCCCTCGATTCTGCTTTTAATCAGTTCACTGATTTCAGATGGATTTAACTGCATTTCAAATAACTCCTAGCTTTTAAGGGCAATGGCCATGGCTTCCAATTTGCCGCGCACGGATGCGTCGAGCACTTCGTCACCGATTTCAACTTTCACTCCACCGATTAGTTCCGGATTCACGCTCACCTTGGCCTCTATTTTGTGTTTAAACTTGGCCTCGAGGTTTATCACCAAATCCTTCAATTGCGCGTCACTCATGGCGAATGCGGAAGTAATATGCGCTTCCAGCACACCTTCATGTTGCGCCTTCAGTTGTTCGAACAATTCGCTTACTTGCGGCAGCATTTCGACCCGGCCGTTTTCCACCAGCAGCAGAACAAAATTGCGGCCTTCGCTGTTGAGCTTGTCGCCACAGATGCTGAGAAGCAGCTCGCTCAGCCGTTTGGCGGGAATTTTCGGGTCGCCGATCAAGGAGCGAATGCGCTCGTCGCTGGCTATCGTAGCCGTGAGCTGCAGCATGTCGGACCAGGCGGGTAGTGCATTATTCGCCTTGGCCAGCTTGAATACCGCTTCCGCGTAGGGCCGTGCAATGGTGCGGGCTTCAGCCATTGCTTACAACTCCGCCTTGATGGATGTGAGCAGATCGGCATGAGTTTTGGCGTCTACTTCGCGGCGCAAGATTTTCGCGGCGCCTGCCACAGCAAGATCGGCCACGTGCTGACGCAATGTTTCCTTGGCGCGAAATACTTCCTGCTCGACTTCCGCCTTAGCGCCGACGAGGATGCGATCGCTTTCATCCCTGGCGGTTCCCTTCGCTTCCTCGATGATCTGGGATGCGCGTTTTTCCGCCTGGGCAATAATGTCGGCAGCCCGCTGCTTGGTCTCCTTCAGCACATCGGCGGAACGGTGGCTAGCCAACTCCAGTTCATGCTTGCCACGTTCGCCCGCCGCCAGACCGTCAGCGATGGTTTTCTGGCGGTCTTCAATCGCACGCATCAACGGCGGCCAGACAAACTTGACCGTAAACCAGATGAATATGGCAAAAGCTGCCGCCTGAGAAAAAAGGGTGAAATTGATGTTCATGGCTAGCCCCTGCTAATGGCACCGAGAGCCGGCATTATTATTTGATGACAGCGAGTAGCGGATTGCCGAACGCAAACAGCATCGCCAGACCAACACCGATAATGAAAGATGCGTCGATCAGTCCGAGCAGCAAGAATACTTTGCCCTGTAGCGTCGGAATCATTTCGGGTTGCCGGGCGGCTCCCTCAAGGAAGCTGCTGCACATAATACCGATGCCGATACAGGCACCGGCTGCGCCGAGGCCGATCATCAGGCCGATACCAATGCCCGTGTAAGCCTGAATCATTGCCAAGTATTGCAAATTGTCCATTTTGTTTTCCTCTCGTCGTGGTGGATAGTAATGATAAGTAAATATTAGGGTAAAAAATCAGTGTGATTCATGAGCCATGGAAAGGTAGACCACCGTCAGCATCATGAAAATAAATGCCTGTAAGGTAATGATCAGAATATGGAAAATCGCCCATCCTGCGCCAAGCATTGTGCCGAACACGGTGCCGGCCAGACCGGTGGCAGCCCACATACCGATCAGTAGAAAAATAATTTCGCCAGCGTAGATGTTTCCGTAGAGACGCAAGGAGTGGGACAGCGGCTTGGAGACATATTCGACCAGGTTAAACAGCAGGTTAACCGGCCACAACAAGGGATTCTTGCCGAACGGGGTACAAACCAGTTCGTGTATCCAGCCACCCAATCCCTTGACCTTGATGTTGAAAAAAATCATCAGCAACCATACCGACAGCGCCAGTGCAAAAGTAGCATTGATGTCGGTGGTGGGTACGCTGCGCCAGTTATGCAGGCCCAGCAGCTCATAGAGCAACGCCATGATATCTATCGGCAGCAGATCCATTGCATTCATCATGAGCACCCACACAAACACTGTGAGTGCTGCCGGAGCAACAAACGCGTGACGGTCGCCGTGGAAAGTACTTTTAACCTGGTCGTCGATGAATTCAACAGCCAGCTCGACAAACGCCTGGCGCTTGCCGGGAACCCCGGAAGTTGCGCCGCGCACCACTGACCACAAGAAGCCGAAGCTGAGGATGCCCAGCAGCAGCGACATCACCAACGTGTCAACATGCAGCGTCCAGAACGCGCCTTCGCCAACTGAGCTAGTCATGTTGGTGAGGTGGTGAGTCATGTACGATGTGGGGGTGAGTTCCGCGCCTGAAGCCATTGTTATTTAGTGCCTGCTCAAACTATTTAATCTGTGGGGCCACTCTTGTATCATCCGGGACAAACAACGCCATGCCGAAGATCAGGACAGTGATGGCGAATGTTCCAATGAAGCTTACCGCAACAACATCCTTGTAAAGCGTCAGTACCAGCCAGAGCAGAGCTATCATGGTCACGATCTTTACTGCTTCCGCCCTCAATGCGGTTTTCAGCGCCCCACTTAGGGTAACGCCATGGTAGCGTGAGATAACTGTTGTATAAGCGGCAGCGGCGACAATGCTCACTACCCCCCCCAGAAACGCCGAGACTGCACCGTGAAATCCCCATAGTGGGGCGAGGATCAGTGCCATAACTACGGTGACAATCAATTGCCAACGCATGATGGTGCGTACCGGCTTGCTTCGTATCCAAGGCATATTCGGCGTCTATCAGAAAAACTGAACTGCTTGGTGTGATACTGAGGATGCTGAAAGTGTGCTTTCAGATGAGTTACGTTTTTTCATTCCCCGAACCAGCGCTTATCCTCTGTTCTCCGGCACCAAGCCGGAGCAGTAATAAAGCCTAACGTTGTCTGTATTTCAAAAAACGCGGATTTTAATCTGTCTGAGCACACCAGTCAATGGGAGATATCTTCCAGGAAGATACAAGTCTGAGCGGGAAAGATATATTTCCGGCAGTGTGTGTGTCGAATTCATAGTCGGCGATGAATGCGTGCAGATCAGCTAAACTTCAAATGTTCAGTTCCCGAACTCAGGTCCCGATCCTTTGCTTCCGCCCCCTGGAGTTTGATTTGCAAGCGCAGTTCATTCATGGAGTCGGCGTTCCTCAAGGCATCCTCGTAACTGATCTTGCCGGCTTCATACAGCTCGAACAGCGCCATGTCAAAGGTCTGCATCCCTAGTTCACGGGATTTTTTCATGATCTCCTTGATCTCGTGAGCCTCACCCTTGAAGATCAGATCGGAGATTAACGGGGAATTAAGCATGACCTCAATTGCTGCCACCCGGCCCTTGCCTTGTTTCAGCGGGATCAGCCGCTGCGCAACCAGTGCCTTCAAATTCAACGACAGGTCCATCAGCAGTTGCGCCCTGCGTTCTTCCGGAAAGAAGTTGATGATGCGGTCAAGTGCCTGGTTGGCGTTGTTGGCATGCAGCGTGCCCATGCACAAGTGGCCGGTTTCAGCAAAGGCGATAGCGTGTTCCATGGTCTCGCGCTCACGGATTTCACCGATCAGGATTACATCCGGCGCCTGGCGCAATGTGTTTTTCAGCGCAGCCTCCCACGACTCGGTATCCACTCCTACTTCGCGCTGGGTTATCACGCAGTTGATATGCTCATGTACGAACTCCACCGGATCTTCGATGGTGATGATATGACCGTGGCTGTTTTTGTTGCGATAGCCAATCATCGCCGCCTGTGAAGTAGACTTACCAGAACCGGTGCCGCCGACGAAAATCACCAGGCCGCGTTTGCTCATCATTACGTCTTTCAATATCGGCGGCAGCCCCAGAGTATCAAATTCTGGAATCGTAGTGGTGATGGTACGCAGTACGAAACCCACTCGTTGTTGCTGGACGAAAGCGCTGACGCGGAACCGCCCAATACCGGGCGGATGGATAGCGAAGTTGCATTCCTTGGTGGCTGCAAATTCTGCCGCCTGCTTGTCGTTCATGATGGCGCGCGCCAGTTCCGCAGTGTGCTGTGGTGTCAACGGCTGACTGGATACCGGAGTCATTTCCCCGTCCACCTTGAAGGCGGGAGGGAAGCCGGCAGTAATGAACATGTCCGAGGCTTTTTTGCTGAGCATCAGACGCAGTAGATCAAATATGAATTTTGCTGTCTGATTTGTTATCTGATTCGTCGCTGGTTCTTGCTCCATGAATGACTCCTGCATTTCTCAACTGCGGTCGGATAACATTAGAGATGCCCAACTGTGGGCGACAACATCATGCTGGAAAATTGTCCTTATTCATGGCCTTGGTACGGGCTTCCGCATTGGAAATAATATTACGCTTCACCAGATCTGTCAGATTCTGATCCAGCGTCTGCATGCCTACGCTCTGACTGGTCTGGATAGTTGAGTACATTTGCGCCACTTTCGCTTCACGGATCAAATTGCGGATCGCCGGGGTGCCGATCATGATCTCATGCGCTGCCACCCGGCCAGTGCCATCCTTGGTCTTAAGCAGCACCTGCGAAATTACCGCACGCAGGGATTCAGACAGCATTGCACGCATCATTTCTTTTTCTTCTGCCGGGAACACATCAATGATCCGGTCGATGGTCTTGGCGGCGGAACTGGTATGCAGTGTGCCAAATACCAGGTGGCCGGTTTCCGCTGCCGTCATGGCTAGACGAATGGTTTCCAGATCGCGCATCTCACCCACCAGAATGATATCCGGGTCTTCGCGCAGCGCTGAACGCAGTGCATTGGCAAAGCTCCGGGTGTCACGCCCGATTTCACGCTGATTGATGAGACACTTCTTGCTTTCGTGGACGAATTCGATCGGATCTTCGAGAGTCAAGATGTGACAGTATTGACTCTCGTTGATATCATTGATCATTGCCGCCAGGGTGGTGGACTTGCCGGAGCCAGTAGGACCGGTTATCAATACCACACCGTGCGGCTGTTTGGCAATTTCAGCAAAAATCTTCGGTGCTTTCAGCTCTTCCAGGCTCAATATTTTCGACGGAATGGTGCGCATCGCCGAGGCGGCGCCACGATGGGTGTTGAACGCATTCACCCGGAAGCGCGCCAGATTGGGTATGGCGAAAGAAAAATCGCACTCCAGATTTTCCTCATAGAATTTGCGCTGATTGTCGTTCATGATGTCATACACCATGTCGTGCACCTCCTTGTGCTCCATCACTGGCAAGTTGATGCGCCTGATCTCGCCGTGCACCCGGATCATCGGTGGCATGCCTGCAGACAGGTGCAGATCCGAGGCTTTATTCTTGACCACGAAGGCGAGTAGCTCTACTATATTCATCGTGATGCTCCGTCAGATGTGAGCCAATTCAGGAACGTGGGACAACCGCGCAGATTATGACAACAATCGCCTCAAGCTTGCAAGCCGTAAATGCCCGTATCGCCAGAGTTGCACAATCCGTCAGCCGGCAACCGGACGAGATCACGCTGCTGGCAGCGAGCAAGACCAATCCTGCCGAGGCAGTACGGGAAGCCTGGCTCGCCGGACAAACCATTTTTGGTGAGAATTATCTGCAGGAGGCACTGGCAAAAATGCCGGCTCTTGCCGATTTGCCAATCGAATGGCATTTCATCGGTCCGATCCAAAGCAATAAGACCAAACGTATTGCAGAGAATTTTGCCTGGGTTCACAGTGTGGATCGAGCAAAAATTGCCGACCGCTTGTCGAAAGATCGATCTGAATCACTGCTACCGCTGCAAATCTGCCTGCAAGTGAACGTGAGCGGGGAAGATAGTAAAAGCGGGGTGGCGCCTGAAGAATTGGCGGCGCTGGCAGCTCATGTCGTTCGCCTGCCCCGCCTGAAATTTCGCGGATTGATGGCCGTCCCTGAGATCACTACTGCCACGGCCCTGCAACGCAGCCAGTTTCACCTGCTGCGGGAACTATTTGATCGGCTCAAGCGGGATGGTTACGAACTTGACACCCTCTCCATGGGGATGTCAGAAGATATGGATATCGCCATTGCCGAAGGCGCGACCCTGGTGCGCGTGGGTACGGCGATTTTCGGGCCAAGGCGCTACCCTATACCTGAGGAGCTTGCTGCCCGCGCTGCCCGGTAAGTGCAAGATATTTGTCTTGCAACTGTTCTTTAGTCTCAACGCTGTCCGGGTTGACGATGATGCAGTCTACCGGACACACTTCGACACATTGTGGTGTGTCGTAATGCCCCACGCACTCGGTGCATAGAGCGGAGCTGATGACGTAGATTTCCGCACCTTGCGAAATCGCAGTGTTGGGACATTCCGGTTCGCATACGTCGCAGTTGATACATTCGTCGGTAATTATCAGAGCCAAGTTAATCTCTCTAAAAATTATTTCCCGGCTTTGCTGCGCAGCTGTGCGGCAATCAGGGGATGAACAAACTTGTCGGCATCACCGCCCAGCAGGGCGATTTCCCGCACGATCGTGGCGGAAACAAACATGTACTGTTCCGATGGGGTCATGAACATGGTTTCAACATCGGGATACATGCTGCGGTTCATCCCTGCCATCTGAAATTCATATTCAAAATCGGAAACTGCGCGTAATCCGCGCAGGATCACTCTGGCATTCTGCTGCTGCAAGAACTCCATCAACAGACCAGAAAACGCCATTACCTCGACATTGGGGCAGTCTGCCAGTACCTGCTGCGCCATTTCTACCCGCTCATCCAGGGTAAAAAATGGCTTTTTGCCACTGCTCGCCGCTACCGCCACTACCACCCGGTCGAACAGACGCGCCGCACGCCGAATCAAATCCTCATGACCACGCGTGATGGGATCGAAAGTGCCGGGATAGATAGCTTTATCCATTTGTTTCCAATTTTAACAGTTGGTATCTTACCGTGCCTGCTCGTCCGCTGCGCCAGACCCGCCATCCGGCAGCGGGCTCCGAAAGATTCTCGCCTTCTATATAGACCAGGCCATCTTTGGCAAGGTGCGGTGGGAGCAGAAGCAGCAACTCTGGCAACAATTCCAGCCGGTAGGGTGGATCGAGAAAAATTACGTCAAACGCGCGCCAGTCGGAAGCAATGAATTTTAGTGCATCCATCGCCACCAGTTCTATCCGTTCCGCCTGGAGCTTTTGCGAACTAGTCTGCAGCGCCTTCAATATCATGGGGTCGGATTCCACCATCACTACCCGTGCTGCCCAGCGGGACGCAGCCTCAAAGCCCAGCGCCCCGCTACCCGCAAACAGATCAAGGCAGGTTTTGCCGCTCAAATCCTGTCCCAGCCAGTTGAACAATGTTTCGCGTACCCGGTCAGGCGTGGGACGCAGATCCGGGCTGCCAGGAAAAGCAATGATGCGGCTGCGCCATTCGCCGCCGATGATGCGAACTTTGTTTTGAATCAAGAAAACCCCGCTACACGATACTAACTTAAGCCGCGGAGGGCGCAGAGGAATTCAGAATCAGACAAAACAAAAAATAGGATGTAATCCTATAAATCCTGTCTATTGCTTTTGCTTTTCCTCCGCGTCCTCTGCGGCGAATAACTTTATTATTTTTCTTCTGCTGCCCCCACTACCACCGTCACCATTCCTTCCGGTTTGATCCGGCGCTGAAAGGCCTCCTTGACCTGCGCTACAGTTACTTTGTCTATCGCTTTCACGTAGTCATCCAAATAGGTGAGAGGCAGATTGTAGAAGCCAATCATGGCGAGGTGATCGATGATTTTCTTGTTGCTGTCCAGGCGTAGCGGAAAGCCGCCGATAATATTTTGCTTGGCTGCGATCAGCTCTTTTTTCGTTGGGCCACCAACAACGAAATCAGCCAGTACCCGTTGCGTTAGCCTGAGCGCCTCTTCTGATTGCTCCTTCTTGGTTTGCAGGCCAATCTCGAATGGACCTTCAAGCCGGAGCGGAGAAAAACCGCTGTAAACGCTGTAGGCCAGCCCGCGATTCTGACGGATTTCCTGCATCAGGCGCGAAACGAACCCGCCGCCACCAAGTATGTAATTACCCACAACCAGCGGGAAGAAATCAGGATCGTCACGCCGCAACCCTGGGTAGGCTAGCAGGATATGGCTCTGGCTCGCAGGATGGGTGATTCTCCTGGTCTCTGCCGCTGGCGCCATCACTGGCGGCAAAACGATGTCCGACTTGCCTTGTGGCAGATCCTTGGTCAGGGCCTCAGCGATGGCCGCTGCTTCGGCACGACTCACATCGCCCATGATCGACACCACCGCACTGGCGGCACGATAGCGGGATTGATAGAGATCCACCAGATCCTTGCGTTGCAATAGCTCCAGGCTGGCGATCTCACCCGAACCGCGCAATCCGTAGGGGTGGCTGCCGTAGAGCATTTTCCTTAAGGTACGGCTGGCGATGTGATCCGGTTTGGTGTCGCTCTCCCTTAGTCCGGCGATCACTCGCACCCGTTCCCGCTCCAGCACATCTTCAGGAAACTCGGGGTGCTGTATCACACGGCCGAGTATATCCAGTGCTTGCTTGCGCTCACGTTCACTACTCAGAGTTCGTAACGAAACGCCTGCGCGATCCTGATCGAAGCGGCCACCCAGTTCTGCGCCAACATCGGCCAGCGCTTTGGCGATTTGGTCTTCGGACAGTCCGCCTGCACCAAGGTTGAGCAGTTGCAGGGTCAGGCCGGCGCGGCCGGAAGTTTCCGGCGCATCGGCGCTGCTGCCTGCGTCGAAATCCACGTTGATATCGAGTATCGGCAAATCGCGGCTTTCGACAAAATACACCCAGGTGCCGGAGGATGTCTGCCAGAGTTGGATCGGCAGGGTAGCGAGCGCACCTTGGGAATAAACCGCCAGTAGCAGGATGAACAATAAACGTATCGCTTGCATCGAAAGTCTCTCTAAAGGGTTCTTGCGGGCTTACTTTTCAGTTCTTAATGCCGTAATCCGCTGCGCCCAGCGGTAGGGAGTTTTTGTTCCAGTGGTTGCGGGTCGAGCACCGCCACGGTCAGGCTGTCATCCTTTACATATTTCTTTGCCACGTCGCGCACCTGTTCGGCGGTGACGGCCTGCAATTTTTTTACCATCGTCTCGAGGTCACGGTAAGACAGTCCGATACTTTCCAGTTGGCCAATCTGCATCGCTTGATAAAACATTGAGTCGAGCCTGAATACGTGGCTGGCCACCACCTGCGCCTTGACGCGCGCGAGCTCCTCTTCGGTTACGCCGTCGAGCATGAGTTTTTCCATTTCACTGCGCAAGGCGGTTTCAAGTTCCACTACGGTTTTCCCTTCACTGGGTGTGCCGTAGAGATAGAACATGCCGGGGCCGCGCGCAGTGGAGTCGTAGCCCGCACCAGTCGAATTGGCGATGCGACGCTCGCGCACCAGTTCCTTGTTAAGCCGCGCGGACTCGTTGCCATCCAGCACTCCTACCAGCATTTCCAGCGCATAGGGTTCCCAGTCGGCGTTGGCGTTGCGCAACACTGGTACATGGTAGCCCATTGTCAGATAAGGCAGCTTTGCCGGCGCTTTAACCGTCAGTCGCTTGATCCCGACTTGCGCTGGCTCAATCTGTGGTTTGCGCTGGGCCAGAGGCGCCAGCGGACGTGGCTTGATTTCGCCATAATATTTCTGCGCCAGGGCAAATACTTCCTTCGGGTTGACGTCGCCCACCACCACCAGTATGGCATTATTGGGCGCGTACCAGCGGTCATACCATTCCTTGGCATCGCGCACACTCATGTTCTCCAGATCGTTCATCCAGCCGATGATCGGGCGCTGATAGGGATGCGATTGATAGGCTGCAGCCATCATTTTCTCGTGCACCAGTGCATGGGGCTTGTCATCAGTGCGTAAGCGCCGCTCCTCCATTACCACCTGGATCTCTTTGGCGAATTCTTCTTTCGTCAGTATCAGATTACGCATCCGGTCAGACTCCAGTTCCATCGCCAGCGGCAAGCGGGATTTATGCAACTGCTGAAAGTACGCGGTGTAATCGCGTCCGGTGAATGCATTCTCGCGTCCGCCTGCTGCAGCGATACGCCTGGAGAATTCGCCGCCAGGGACTTTCTTCGTACCCTTGAACATCATGTGTTCCAGCACATGGGCAACCCCGGTGGCGCCGTTCAGTTCATCAATGCTGCCTGCCCTGTACCAGATTTGCGAGATCACTACCGGCGAACGATGATCCTCCTTGACGATCAGTCTGAGGCCGTTGGCAAGCGTGTATTCGTGCGGATTGGCGAAAGCCTCGGATGAAACCGGGATAACCAGCGCGGCCAGCGCCATCACGGCAATCTGCAGACCGAGAAAAAGAACAGAAGCGCGGCGATCGGATCTCATTTTTTAATAACCTAAGCTTGGGTAAACGGAATAAAATCGTGTCTTGTGAGTCATGGGGTGTGACAGCCTACCAGAATGTTAAGTTTCTTCAAATCCAAAAATAGCCCCGCCTCCACTGAGGCCATGCCTGCCAATTGGGCGGCCAAGGTCAGGCAGGGTCTTTCTCGCACGCGGGAGAACTTGGGCAAGCAGCTATCCGGACTGTTCGGCGGCGGCAAGATAGACGCAGCTCTCTACGAGGAGCTGGAAACCATATTGCTCGCTGCCGATACCGGCGTGAATGCGACTGCCTGGCTGCTGGATGAGCTACGCCGGCAAGTAAAACGCGATGGTCTGACCGACGCGGCGCAACTGAAAGGGGCGCTGCAAGAAGCTTTGATCAACCTGCTGGCGCCGCTGGCACAGCCGCTGGACACTCATACCAACAAGCCCTTCATCATCATGCTGACGGGTGTGAACGGCGCAGGCAAGACTACTTCCATCGGCAAGCTTGCCAAATATTTTCAGTCTCAGGGAAAATCGGTGCTGCTTGCTGCCGGCGATACTTTTCGTGCCGCCGCGCGCGAGCAACTCATGGCCTGGGGCGAGCGCAACAACGTTGCGGTCATCGCCCAGGAAAGCAGCGGCCAGCAAAAAGGCGATCCGGCCGCGGTGATATTCGACGCAATCAACGCCGCCAAAGCGCGTGGCATAGACATCGTGCTGGCGGACACCGCCGGGCGGCTCGCCACACAGTTGCACCTGATGGAGGAAATCAAGAAGGTCAAGCGCGTTATCGCCAAAGCCGAACCGGGAGCGCCGCATGAAGTGCTGCTGGTGCTGGACGCCAACACCGGCCAGAACGCGGTCAATCAGGTGCAAGCCTTCGATGACGCGCTCGGCGTCACCGGCTTGATACTCACCAAACTTGACGGTACCGCCAAGGGTGGCGTGATCGCCGCCATCGCCAGACAACGTCAGCAAAACCTGCCATTGCCGATTCGTTTCCTCGGCGTGGGCGAAGGCGTGGATGATCTGCGGCCGTTCGATGCGCGGGAATTTGTTGAGGCGCTGTTTGATTGATCGGCGGGTTGAATTCGAACGGGCACCGCTTCCCGGCTACGCCCACTGGAAAATTTCGCTACACTGCTTGTATCGCAATTTACTCGCCCCCGCGCGGGTTGTGATCAATGAGCGGCACATGCCCCAAACTGCGGCTGTGGCTCCGGATCTCCACGCTGCAATAGGCGGCGTCCATCAGGTCATAGCAGTGGGTTACCCGCCCTTGAGTCATCAGCGCCAAGGGGATCGCTGTCTGGCTGTCATGTACTGAGGCACTGGTGAGCAGCGCGCTCACCACGACGCCGCAGTCGGCCGTGTCCAGGTGCAGTTTGTAGCCGTTCCAACTGATCTTGTAACCTTGCGCGTTGCACTGGGTGCCACGATCGCATGCCTTGGGCAGCGCGGCCAGCATCTCGGTCAAGCTCTGGCCCAGTTGTCGCGCAATCATCTTGAGCTTGGGCTCGCGCACCTCGTCCTTACGCGGACGGCCACGCTTCGCCTGGGCAACCGGTTTGATCTTCTCCTTGCGTGCCGGCTTCTCTCTCGCCGCGATCGCCGTGCCGTCCCGACTGATGTGGCCAATCAGCGCTTGGCCCAGATGTTCCTTTACCAGCGCTTCATGCACTCGCTGCGCCAGCTTCGCCTGCGCGAATTCGTCAAAGGCCCGTGAGAAGGTCGATGGGGCGGGCATCCGCTTCCACATCGAAAAACCGCATATCCGCCGCAGCGCCCGGTCCACCTTTAACCGTTCGATCAACGCCTCTGTCGTCGTTAAGCCCAGTACCGCTTTGGCTACAAACGCGCTCGCTAAAGCACCCCGATCATGTGGCGGGCGGCCCACACCACACCAGGTCGATTCGACAAATTCTTCGATCCGCACCCATTCCAGCGTGTGGATCACCTTCTCCAACCTCGGCGTGAGTGGCCCAACTTCCGATCTCAGCTCGGGCATCAACTCCTGCTGAACGACCGACCACTGTTGCATTATCAATCCGCGTTGCGTAGTATTCATTTTGGGCGTAGATGTTTGTTGCCACGAGATGTCGTTTGCCGACCAGTTTTATGTTTTGGCAGGGCAAATCCGCCCAGCCTGAGGGACTGGGATTCATCCCCGCCAAACTCACGTTCATCAGTGGCTAACGCGACAGAACCTGATCAACAGTGTTCTTGGGCAAGGCACGGCGGTTACACTGCTTTTCCCAGCTGCCAACGCCCCAGGGTCGGCTCTACCCGCAGATGAACCTGTTTTAGGAGGAAGTGTCAATGCCTAAATCCCCTGACCGGTGCAAGCCCGTATCGCGACGGTTTGCGCGCGGCTCCTCGAATGCCGGAACGGTCAGACGAGGTGATTCGGGCTCTGCTACGTACACACTGTCACCCCGTAGTCTTGGACGGCTTATGCGCACACTCATTGTGATTTCGATTATCCATACAGAGCAGGACATGGGATCCATGCGCGAGAAAATCAAGCAGGAATACGTCACCCAGTATGGCGACGAAAAGTGGACCGAGCATCTCAAGTCGATTAACCAAGTCTGGAACGGGATTCGCCAGATGATAGCGGCGCTGGAACTGCCTTATGAGAGGGTGCGCCTGTATCAGGACGGCTTGCCCTTGTGCGGTAAAGAAGCGGACATCGTCAAGGAAGTTGCCGCCCAAGGCAGCCAGAATCATCAGCTCCTCGTCGAACTCATGGCGCAAGGCGCCCAATTGATGGGTACCGAAGACCCCTCTCTGCTGCTTCAGGAGTATCAGTTCCACCAAAGCGCGTTAGGCGGCGGGAAGCAGGGCCATGAGAACCTACAGGAGGAGCAAAGCCGGGGGCTTCTTGCGCAGCGTGATCGCTTTATTGCAGGGCGGATCAACGCCACGCTTCCGGACGGTGAGATCGGGCTGCTGTTTGTGGGGATGGCCCATTCTGTAGAGCCGCTTCTGGATGGGGACATTCTGACGCGGCACCTGCTCCCCTCGCTCCGGGAAAGACAGGTAAGTACGAAATGCTAACTGTGAAACTGACTGCGAAACGACGACCAGGGGTGTCCCCCCTGGACTCCACACCCTCGGTCCTGCCCAAGGTGCTCATCGTGGATGATCTGGAAGATGCACGCTGGGTGCTGTCCAACCTGATCCGCTTGGCCGGGTTCGCGCCGCTTGAGGCTGCGAGCGGGGAGGAGGCACTCGCCAGCATTCGGCAAGAGGTGCCCGAGGCGGTGCTCCTGGATGTCGGTCTGCCGGATATGGACGGCTTTAAAGTTCTCACATGGATCAAAGCGCACGATAAAACGATTCCCGTGATTATGGTGACGGCGCACGGCAAGAGCCATGATGCCGTTCGCGCGATCCGCGCGGGGGCTTACGACTATGTGAGCAAGCCTTTCAGCAATGAGGATATTGTTCTCACCGTGCGCCGTGTCATCGAGGAAAAGGCCTTGAAAGGGCGGATTCAGTCCCCCCCCCCCCCCGGGGGGGGGGGGACGCCCTCTCGAACTCTATGGGAAAGAGCGCAGCCGTTCAGCGTCTCCAGTGGGAGGTGGCGCAAGTGACGGCGACGAATTTCTCGGTCTTGGTGACGGGCGAGACCGGGACCGGGAAGGAGCTGGTGGCGCAGGCGCTCCATGCCGGGAGCGCGCGGGCCGGCAAGCCATTCGTGGCGGTGGACTGCGGTGCCATTGCGGAGTCGTTGATTGAGAGCGAGCTGTTCGGGCACGAAAAAGGCGCGTTTACCGGGGCACATCAGGCCAAAGCAGGGGCGTTCGAGTTGGCCAGCGGCGGGACCATCTTTCTGGACGAAATCGGCAACCTGCCTCTGGCCATGCAGGGCAAGCTGCTGCGGGTTCTTGAAACACGGAAAATCCATCGGCTCGGCAGCACGCATGAGCGGGATGTGGATTTCCGGGTGGTGGTGGCAACCAATGCAGATCTTCCGACCCTGGTGGAGCAACAGAAGTTTCGCGCGGACCTCTATCACCGGCTTGCGGAGTTCACGATCCACCTCACGCCATTGCGTGAGCGAACAGAGGATATTGCGTTTCTGGTCAATCGGTTTCTGACCGCAGCGAGCAAGGAATTGAGCAAGCCGGTAGGGGGCCTGTCAGCCTCTGCCTGGGACCTGTTCCGGCGTTATGACTGGCCCGGCAACGTGCGCGAATTGCGCAACCAGTTGCGGCGGGCGGTGTTGCTGTGCGATGACCCCGGCGGAATGATATCACCCGCAAACCTCGGTACGCTCGACGCACCCGGCAGTCCGTCAGAATGCCTAGGGTCCGACCAGGCAGAGCGGGGCGGCGCTTGCCGAGCGTGTCCACTGCATCCCTCAGCAGTGCTGTTGACGTCTGGGAACA
Organism: Nitrosomonadaceae bacterium; assembly: GCA_030646695.1. GTDB lineage: Bacteria > Pseudomonadota > Gammaproteobacteria > Burkholderiales > Nitrosomonadaceae > VFJL01. Next base: position 39,818 of record JAUSLF010000070.1, on the reverse strand, counting down.
GTCTGTCGCTCAAGGAGTTGGTCGGACGGGTGGTCACTCAAGTGGAGCGGGCGTTTCTTCTGCAGGCCTTGGAACTGACCGAAGGCAACAAGGCGCATGCCGCCCGACTGCTCCAGATTGATTACAAGACGATGCATTGCAAGCTGAAAGTGCATCAAATTTCCTCGACCCCGTTCATGAAAGATATCTACAAAACTACGGAACGTTGAACTGCGACGCGCCACTATATTACTTAGGAGAAAATGACATGGTTGATAAAAAACGTACGGAAGAATTTGCTGAGGGAAAAATTCGCATCGAGGAAATCGGGCGCAGGCTGGGGTCGTTGTTTGGGCAGTCGACACCTGAGCCATCTGGCAGCGGCGGGTTTTTAGCGGGACTCGGCAGCCTAGTCGAGCAGCTGGGGAAGCTGGCGGAGCAAGCCGAGCAGGCGGGTGGCGTGGTAAGCAAGAGCGGCGATTTTAACGTCGGCTCGGATAAACGGCTCAAGGGAGTTTACGGTTTCTCGGTCAAATCTGCCTTGGGTGCGCAAGGGGGCGTCAAGATTGAGCCCTTCGGGAATATTCGCAGAGACGAAGAGGGTAAGTTGGTCGAGGTGCATCAGATTCGCGAACCGATGGTCGATCTGTTTGATGAGTTGGATCACTTGCTGATCGTCGCGGAGGTGCCGGGGATCATGCAAGGAGATGTGCGGCTTGAACTGCAAGATGACATCCTGATTTTTTCTGCCGAAAAAGGGGACAGCAAATACCGCAAAGAGCTGCTGCTGCCGGCCAGCTTTTCATCCGGGCAGATGAGTTTTACCTGTCGCAACGGCATCCTCGAAATTCGGCTCAGCAAAGAAACCACCAAGGACTAAGCATGGAAAAACTGGAAGAGGGAAGCTTGCGCCTGAAAGTGACCGAGGCTCTGGGCAAGGATGTGGGCCGCGCGTTGGCGCGGATGGATCCGGCCGACATCAAGGCCTTGGGGGTCGAGGTCGGCGACATCGTGGAGATTGTCGGCAAGCGCCGCACGGTCTGCAAGGTCATGCCGGCGTTCAAGGATGATCGGGGCGGGGCCAGGGTCCAAATGGATGGCATCTCGCGCGGCAATGCGGAAGTGGCCTTGGATGACATGGTGGTGGTGCGCAAAGTGCTGGCCCAGACGGCCCAGCGGATCGTCCTGTCGGCCACCACGGCGGGTTTTTCTGATCGTGATCTTCAGTACATCGGCACCCGGCTGGACGGCCTGCCGGTGCTGGAGGGCGATCGGATACGCGGTACCCTGTTCGGCAGCCGCTCGATGGACTTTCTGGTGCAGGAAACGACACCCAAAGGGGCCGTACTGATTGCACCGACCACGCTGCTGACAGTCGCGCCTGCGCGCACCGAGGCCAGGACGCAGGCGGTCGGGCGACCGGCCTTCTCCTACGAGGACGTCGGCGGGCTTCGGCGGGAAGTTCAGCGCGTCCGTGAGATCATCGAACTGCCGTTGCGCTATCCGGAGGTGTTTGCTCGGCTCGGCATTGATGCACCCAAGGGGGTCCTGCTGTACGGCCCGCCCGGCTGCGGCAAAACCCTGATTGCGCGTGCCGTCGCGCATGAAACCGACGTGCGCTTCTTCTCGATCAGTGGGCCCGAGATCATGCAGAAGTTTTACGGCGAGTCGGAGGGCCACTTACGCAAGCTCTTCGACGAGGCGACGAAACAGGCCCCGAGCATCATTTTCATTGACGAAATCGATTCGATCGCCCCGAAGCGCGAAGAGCTGGGCGGTGAACACCAGGTCGAACGGCGGGTGGTGGCCCAGTTGCTCAGTCTCATGGACGGCCTCAAGTCGCGCGGGCAAGTCATCGTCATCGCGGCCACCAATCTTCCGAACGCGCTTGATCCGGCCCTGCGCCGGCCGGGGCGGTTCGACCGGGAGATTGTCATCCCGATTCCGGACCGTCACGGCCGCCTGGAGATTCTGGAGATTCATAGCCGCGGCATGCCCTTGGCCACGGATGTGGATCTGCCCCGGCTGGCCGACATCACGCATGGCTTCGTGGGGGCCGACTTGGAAGCGCTTTGTCGCGAGGCGGCCATGATCTGTGTGCGGCGGATTTTGCCGGAGATTGATTTTGCCCAAGCCACGTTGCCGTATGAATCCCTGCAGAAGCTCGAACTGTGCAAGGAGGATTTTCTGGCCGCCCTGCGCGAGGTGGAGCCATCTGCCCTGCGCGAGGTGTTTGTCGAGGTTCCCACCACCACTTGGGAGGATGTGGGCGGGCTCGATCGGCCGAAGCGCCTGCTGCGCGAGGTGCTGGAATGGCCCCTGCAGTATCCTGATCTGTTCGAGGCGGCCGGGGTGAAGCCACTCAGGGGGATTCTCCTCTCCGGGCCTCCCGGCTGCGGCAAGACGCTGCTCGCCCAGGCGGCGGCCAGCGCGACCCAGGTCAATTTTATCTCGGTCAAGGGACCCGCCCTGTTGTCGAAGTACATCGGTGAATCGGAACGAGCCGTCCGGGAGGTCTTTCGGAAGGCCAAGCAAGCGGCCCCGTGCCTGGTGTTTTTCGACGAGATTGATGCGCTGGTCCCGCGCCGCGGAAGCGGAGCGTCGGAGGCGGGTGTCAGCGAGCGGGTGGTGGGCCAATTCCTGGCGGAGCTGGACGGGATTGAGAAGCTGTCCGGCGTACTCGTCCTGGCCGCCACCAATCGGCCGGACATGGTGGACCCGGCCTTACTGCGCCCGGGCCGCTTCGACGTGGTGGTGGAGATTTCGCTTCCCGATGAGCAGGAACGTCTGGCGATTCTGCAGGTGCAGGTGCGCGGCAAACCAGTGACCAAAGAGGTGCGTCTGGAGACCATCGCGGCCAATACGGACGGCCTGACCGGGGCCGACCTCAGCGCCATCTGTCAGCACGCGGCCTTGAACGCCATCCGCGAGAGAATCGACCAGGCGAGAGGCGGGAAGGAAGAACATTCGGCACCTTCCCCATTGCTCATCCAGCCACGGCATTTTGAGTCGGCGCTGAACGATATCCGCAAATGACCGATTCGCATGCCGAGGCCGCAGAACTCGGCATCTATCTCTATTGCCTGGCCCGCCCGGAATGTCTTTCGCTGGTGCAGGGCTTGACTGAGCCGGATTTGCACGGCGTGGATGAGCGCTATCCGGTGACGGTGCTGGATCAGCAAGAAGAGGGGGTGGTGGCGGTGATCGGGCAGGTGGACCCAGCTGAATTTTCCGATCAGAATCTCCAGGCCTTGGACTGGCTGGGGCCTCGTGCCCAACGGCATGAGGCGGTGGTGGAACGGATCATGGACGTGTCACCGGTGTTGCCAGTCAAATTTGGCACGATGTTTCGTTCCCGGGCCAGCCTCAAGCAATTCCTGGATCGGCATCACAAAGACATTGAACAGGCACTGGACAAGCTACGCGACAAGGCTGAGTGGAGTGTCAAGGGCTATCTGGTCGAAGAAGACGCCCGCACCATCATTGCTGCTGAAGATGCCGGGGTCCAGTCCCGGCGTGCCGCGCTGTCACCGTCGCCGGGGCTGCGCTACCTGCAGCAAAAGCAACTCGATGCCGTGATCGAGGCGGCACTGCACGCCTGGGTGGCGCGGGTCACCCATGAGCTTCACGACGTTCTGGTCTACCATGCTGTCGCCTCAGCCGCATTGCGGCTGCATGCCAGCACGGTGACTGGACGCCCGGAACGCATGGTCTTCAATGGCAGCTTTCTGCTGGCCCCTGCGGCTCTCGCCGATTTTCGCGCTGCTCTTTCAGGCCAGCAGCAGGCCCACCAGGGGACCGGCCTGACCCTCGAGTTGCGGGGGCCGTGGCCGCCGTACAATTTTTGCCCCACGCTCTCTGAAGGCAAAGCATGAAAAAGTCAGACGATGCAGCACCCACTTCTGCGCAGATGAGCACGACGTCTGCGTCGACTGTGCCGTCAGAAGGCTGGTACGAAAGGCTCTACCACATGCTGCTGGGGAACATCCCGTTTTCCCTCCTGTTAATTGATCGGACCTTGCGGGTGGTGTCGGCCAACCGAAACTTCCTGGTGAAGGCGCGACGCAGTGAGGGGACCACCGTCGGGGGGCGCATCAGCGAGGTCTTCCCCGACGCGATCCTGGAGTTTACGCAACTGGAAGTCAAAATCCGCCGTGTCTTCGACACCGGCCAGCCCTTGCCCGGTGCCCAAATGACCTACCGGGCGCCGGGCGTCCCGACCCGCATTTATTACTACACCGTGATTCCGGTGAAGTCAGGCAATGTGGTGGAGCACGCCATGCTGGTGATGGACGATATCACCGAGAAAGTGCAATTGAGCGAGAAGGCCCGGATGGCCGAACGCCACCTGGCGAGCGTGATCGAAAGCGCCAACGATCTGGTGATATCAACCGACGCCGAGGGCCGCATCATCAGTTGGAACGCGGCCGCCGAGCGCATCTCGGGCTTTCGGGTCGACGCGGTGCGGGGACGGCTGCTGGCCGAACTGTGCGATCCCGCTCAGCGGGATGCCATGACGGCGATCATTGACCGGCTGGTCAAGGGCGGCGCAGTGCAGCTTCAGGAACTGAGCCTGGTGGCGCGTTCCGGCGAGCTGGTCCCGGTCGATTGGTCCTGTTCCCCGATTCGTGACGATGCCGACAAGGTGAGCGGCGTGGTCGCGGTCGGACGCGACCTGTCCGAGCGACGGGCCTTTGAGCAACACATCTTCCAGAGCGAAAAACTCGCCGCCTTGGGGGTGATGGCGGGGGGCATCGCGCACGAGTTGCGCAATCCGCTGTCGGTTAGTTTCTCCGCCGCGCAATTTCTGCTGGACTCGTCGCACGATGCGGCGTTCCAGAAAGAGTGCGTCAGCAAGATCATCGACGGCATCCAGCGCTCATCGGGAATTATCGAGAACCTGCTGCGCTTCGCCCGACCCGCACCCAGTGACCAAGTGGAAGCGATGAATCTCGTCACCTTGGTGCAGGATACTGTCAGCCTGCTGACGCCCCAGGCCAAGATTCAGAAGATCAAGATTTTTGAAGATTATCAAACCCCATTTGTGCCGATTTCTGGAAACGCCAGCCTGCTGCAGCAGGTGATCATGAATTTGATCCTGAACGCCTACCAGGCGATGCCCGCTGGCGGGCAAATCAAGATTGCGGTCCGGCACGAGGCTGCCGAAGCGGTGGTGCAGGTGGGCGATACCGGCTGCGGCATTCCACACGCCAACATGGGCCGAGTGTTCGACCCCTTCTTTACCACCCAGCCGGTCGGCAAAGGTACCGGCTTAGGGCTGTCCATCTGTTACACGATCGTGAAGCAGCACGGCGGTGTGATTGAAGTGGACAGCGTGGAGGGACAGGGCAGCACGTTTACCGTCCGCTTCTCCTCGCCCCCGAGATTGACCGGTAAACCCTGATGCTGACAAGCCTGTCGGTAACGGTGCTGGTGGTGGACGACGAACCCGACGTTTGTTGGGCCTTGGAGACACTGTTGCGGAGGAATGGGTTCACGGTGGTGACGATGGAGAGCGGGGCGGAGGCATTGCGGTGGTTCAAGGAGTCGACGCCGACATGTCGCCTCATCCTGCTGGATGCCAAGCTGGCAGACATTGAAGGGGTGGAATTGGCCCGACGGATTCGCGCCGAAACATCCTGCGCCGCGCCGATGATTCTGGTCTCCGGCTATTTTTACAAGGACGATAGCATCGTGCAGGACAACCTGCGCACCGGCCTCATCTCCGCCTTTGTCACCAAACCGGTTCACCATGGCGAGCTACTGAAAGCCATCCATGCGGCATTATCCACAGAGAAAGTTTCACACTGAGGTAAGGGTATGCAAGAGAAAAAATTCATTTATGCGGTGATCGAAAACAATGCAGAGACGCCGTCCTTCGCTGCGGCCCTCACCGGCGGGATCGACGCTGCGCCCCTCGAAACTGTCTGCTATCGAGACCTCGCAGCGGTGGTCAGTTCCATCGACGCCAGCCGGTTCGACCCCGACTTGCCGGGTCAAGCTTCGCCCGCACAAAATGAAGAGAGGGAAGAGCGCCTAAAGGCCGACTTGCTAAAGTACCAACAGGTCAATTCCTTTCTCCTGGAACAGACCCGCCGCAGCGGGATGCTGCCTCTAAGATTCGGCCTCACCGCCAGCAACAGGCAGGAGGTAGAGGGGGTGCTGGAGCGGGTCTACATTCAACTCAGAACCTACCTGGACCGACTGAAGGGAAAAGTGGAGCTGGTGGTCCAGGCATCTTGGGATTTGCACAATATCCTTCCGGGGATTGCACGCGATCATCCCGAACTGCTGAGTGCGGATCCGGTGCAGACCGGCAAGAGGCTCTTTGAAGCGGCTGAGGTCAAAAGAAAAAAGTTCGTCGAAGCCATGCATGACAAGCTCTCCCCGTTTGCCACGGATTTCTCGGAGGGGCCACGCAAAGCGGAAGAAATTATTTTGAACCGGAGTTACCTGGTGGCAAGAGAGCAGGAGCCGCTGTTTGATGAAGCCATGAACGCGCTAGGTAACCAGTACGAGGGCATTCTGAGCTTTCGCTACATCGGTCCTCTGCCGGCTTACAGTTTTGTCAATATTGAGCTGAATCAGGGAAACTTCGCGTTGCTCGACAAGGCGCGGAAAACCCTGCAATTGCCGCAGAAGGCCACTTGGGAGCAAATAAAAACCGCCTATCGAAAGTTAATCCTGATCCATCATCCAGACAGGAACCCCGGTAGTCCAGAGGCGGCGGAGCGCTGCAAAGAAGTGTTGGCGGCCTACGAGAGGGTGAGTGCGTATTGTCAGAGCTTTCAGGGTTTTGGCGAGCACAGCAAGCAGGGTGAATTTTCCTTCGTCCAGGAGGAGGTTGAGAAAGTTTTTATCGCCGACCATATGGGAGCGTTATTGGCATGAGCAAGACCATCGGCATTGATCTCGGCACCACCAACAGTTGCATGGCCGTGATCGAGGGCGGCGTGCCTATCGTCATCCCGAACGCCGAGGGCGGCCGCACCACACCGTCGGTTGTCGCGTTCACGCCGGACGGACGGCGACTGGTCGGCGCATCCGCCAAGCAGCAGCTCAGCAATTCGCAGAACACCATCGCTTCGATCAAGCGCTTCATGGGCCGCCAGTGGGACGAGGTCTCCGAGGAGATGGCGATGGTTCCCTACCCGATCGAAAAAAGCCAGAGCGGCGACGCCCGCGTCATGGCCGCAGGCAAGCAGTACGCCCCACCAGAGATCAGCGCGATGATTCTGCAAAAGCTCAAGGCCGATGCCGAGGCCTACCTTGGCGAGACGGTGAGCAGCGCCGTCATCACGGTCCCGGCCTACTTCAACAACGCCCAGCGCGAGGCCACCCAATACGCCGGCAAGATCGCCGGCCTCAACGTGCTGCGCATCATCAACGAGCCGACCGCCGCCTCGCTCGCCTACGGGCTGGATCAGGCGCAGGCGCAAACCATCCTGGTCTTCGACCTCGGCGGCGGCACCTTCGATGTTTCTATCCTCGACCTCGCCGAGGGCGTCTTCGAGGTCAAGGCCACCAACGGCGACAACCACCTCGGCGGCGACAACTTCGACCAGGCCATCGTTGACTGGATGGTCGCCGAGTTCAAGCGTGATCAGGGGATCGACCTCGCGGCCGACCGGATGGTGCTGCAGCGTCTCTACCAGGCCGGCGAGAAGGCGAAAGTCGCGCTCTCGTCAACGCTGACGACGCAGATCAAGCTGCCATGCATCACCACCACGCCGGTGGGGCCAAAACACCTCGACCTCCAGCTCACGCGCGACAAGCTGAACCAGCTGACAGCCAACCTGATCGCCCGCACCGTCGGGCCGATCCGTCAGGCGCTCGCCGACGCGGGGATCGAACCGTCCGCGATCGACCACGTCGTCCTGGTTGGCGGCATGACCCGTATGCCGGCCGTCCATGACAAGCTCATGGCGTTGATCGGCAAGGCGCCGCACCAAGGCGCGAACCCGGACGAGGTCGTCGCCGTCGGTGCAGCGATCCAGGCCGGCATCCTCGGTGGCGAGGTCAAGGACATCTTGCTGCTCGACGTCACCCCGCTCTCACTCGGGATCGAGACCAAGGGCGGCGTCTTCACGCGATTGATCGCGCGCAACACCAGCATCCCGACCAGCAAGATGAAGACCTTCACCACCACCGAGACCCACCAGACCGCGATGGAGATCCACGTCCTCCAGGGCGAGTCGGAGATGGCCTCCTTCAACAAAGCGCTTGGCAAGTTCCAGCTCGTCGGCATCCCGCCGGCGCCGCGCGGCTTGATGCAGGTCGATGTCACCTTCGATATCGACGCCAACGGGATCATCCGCGTGCACGCCAAAGACATCGCCACCGACAACGAGCAGCAGATCCGGATCGAGCACGGCTCAGGCCTCACCGAGGACGAGGTCAGCCGGATGATCAAGGAGGCCGAGGCGCACGCCGACGAGGCCCGCCAGCAGCGTGAGCTGGCCGACGCGCGCAACCTCGCTGAGAGCCTCGCCTATCAGATCGAGCTGTCACTGAATGCGCACCGCAACAAGATTGAAGCGGTCGACGCCTTGACCATCGAGGGTCGGATCATGGCCCTGCGCCTGGCGCAGGGCGGCAGCGTCGCAGGCGAGATCCGCGCGCGCACCGAGGCGCTGACCGCGGCCGCGCAAGCCCTCCTCGTCAAGCCCTCAACCCGCCGGCCACCAGCGAAGTACTAATGCAAACGCCTGTGCTTTATCAACAGGATAAAGCACCCTACCTATGGCGCCATCTCCATAGTATGTTTTTCAACTCGGCGATTTTGCGCCAATTCAGCCGCAGACTTTTCAAGCAACCAATTGTTTTTATTATAGATTAAATGCAGAGACGTTAGTACTACCTACCTGGCGTGGTTCGTGCTTATTAGTTAGTTAGTATCGAAGGGTAAGCCCCATACTTCGTATGTAAATAATTAATCAGGGGCGTGTTTTTAGGAGTAATTAATCATGGCAAACGTACAAAAATCGACCGATTCATCAAGCTTGGCCGAAGTAGTTGACCGCATTTTGGACAAGGGTGTCGTCATTGACGCTTGGGTCAAGGTGTCGCTGGTTGGTATTGAGTTGTTGTCTATCGAAGCACGGGTCGTAGTCGCATCGGTTGAAACTTACCTTAAGTACGCAGAAGCAATTGGCCTGACAGCCAGCGCTGCTGCACCGGCTTAAGCTCGATGCTTAGTTGAGTAGTTTCTTGTCGGCAAGGGGGCTGTTAGTCCCTTTGCCAGTTCGGTGGATCGGTGCTGGCAGCAGCGAAGATCCAAGAGAACATGTAAAAAGGAGAATGATGATGAGTAGATCTGATGATATGGCGGCACTGCGCGAGCAGGTTCAAGCCGGACATTCCGACCGCGAAGAGTTCGTTAGCAAGCTGACGCAAAGTGGCATTGATCTGAGTAAAGCAAACCAAGCCCAGAACAAAGCACGCAGGCGCAGCCTCATGGAAGTCCTCGCGGCGAATGAGAAGAGCCGCAGGCAGGACGCGGCGCGGCTGCATAAAACTTGTGTCAAGTACGTTACCGGCTTGGCTCAAACTATCGCCGCACAGAGAAAAGCCAATGCAGCCGAGAACGCAGCAGCCCGTAGCGCCTGGTTAGGCGCGGCCATAGCATAGCGGCTGTATCTCCCAAGCGGGGCGGCGGCTGGTTAAGCCAGGCAAGCTAAAACAAGGCTCAGAAACGGACACCTGATTCAAGGTTCCGTCTCTTTGCTCGGCGGCCCCTTTGTCAGGCGCAGTGAAGGGGTTCTGGTGCCGGTCAGCAGCCCAGGGTGGCTTGAGGAAACCTCTTGTCGGGAGGCTTCACAACGAATACAGATGAGGGGAAACGAGCATGAGCAGAACTGACGATATGGGGCGACTCCGCCAGAAGATCCAAACAGGGCACCGTGGCCGTATCGAATTTGTTGCGAACCTGACACGAACCGTTGCCGGCCTCAGAAAAAAAATGATGGATGAAAATCGGGCGGTGCATGCGGCCTGGTTTGGTCCGACCCGTGCCGAACAAGCGAAGGCTGCCCGCATCAAGGAGGCCGCCGCCGCAGCAGCTCGCGCCAAGGAAGTAGCGGAGGCTGCCCGCATCAAGGAAGCCGCCGCAGCAGCGGCTCATGCCAAGGAAGTGGCGGAGGCTGCCCGCATCAAGGAGGCCGCCGCCGCAGCAGCTCGCGCCAAGGAAGTAGCGGAGGCTGCCCGCATCAAGGAAGCCGCCGCAGCAGCGGCTCATGCCAAGGAAGTAGCGGAGGCTGCCCGCATCAAGGAGGCCGCCGCAGCAGCGGCTCATGCCAAGGAAGCAGCGGCTGCCAGCATCAAGGAAGCGGCAAAAGACGCTCTTAAAAAAGCAGCAGCGGCGGCTGTCCGCATAAAGGATGCCGCAAAAAACGCGCTGGTAAAAGCAAAAACAACAGCCAAAGCGGCCCCCGTGAAGGCAACGAAAAAGCCAGCGAAAAAGGTTCGTGGCCGTTAGGTGTTCTTGGTAAAGACATGTACGTCTGGAGGTCGTGATGAAAAATGAGACTGGAGTGACGATGGCGCCTTTGCCCTGCATTTTTTGTGGCGGCAAAGGCAAAGACCCGTTCGGAATCATGTCCCGCTTATCGGACTGCCCGGTTTGTCTCGGCAAAGGCGTGGTCCAGGTGCCAGTGCCGTATGTGGCTTGCGCGCACTGTCAGGGCAGCGGGGCCATCAAACGGCTGACCTGCACGGTCTGCCGTGGCAAGGGCAGGGTTCCCGCCGCAGTTGGGCCAACCATCGTCTGCCCGGACTGCCAAGGCACGGGCGATGACAGCTCCGCCCCGGCGATGGACTGTCTGACCTGCCGTGGCCGGGGCCGGGTCGCTGCGCAATGATGACGAATAAACAATTCAAAAGAGATTACACAGCCATGAATAAAACCAACTTAGAAGTGCAACCGGCAGAGGTCGTCAGGATGACGTCCAATGACGATAACATCTTGCCCGAGCCCAGCGATGAGTTCGTCTTTACGCCCTACGTCCAGGAGTTGACTGAGCGCGCCTTGGCCTATCTGGAGGCCGGCTACGCAGTTCACTTTTCCGGCCCGGCAGGAACCGGGAAGACCACCTTGGCGTTCCACGTCGCCGCAAAGCTGGGTCGTCCGGTCAGCCTGATCCATGGAGACGATGAGTTCGGTAGTTCCGACCTGATTGGTCGTGAATCCGGCGTTCGAAAGCATAAACTGATCGACAACTTCATCCATTCTGTGCTGAAGACCGAAGAGGAAACAAAGACCTTGTGGGTGGACAACCGTCTCACCACCGCCTGCCAGAACGGGGATACCCTGATTTACGACGAGTTCACCCGCTCGCGCCCCGAGGCGAATAACGCGCTGTTGAGCATTCTGTCGGAAAAAATTCTCAATCTGCCCAAGCTACGCAGTTCCGGCGAAGGCTATTTGGAGGTGCATCCGGAATTCCGCGCCATCTTTACCTCGAACCCGGAGGAGTACGCGGGCACCCACAAGACCCAGGACGCCCTGATGGACCGCTTGATCACGCTCAAGATGGGTCACTATGATCGGGACACAGAGATCCGCATCACCATGGCGAAGTCTGGCATCGCCCCTGCTGACGCCGAAACCATTGTGGATGTGGTGAGGGAGTTGCGCAGCGGTGGCGTCAACAAACACCGGCCGACCATTCGGGCCTGTATCGCGATTGCCCGGGTGCTGGCTATCCGTGGCGGCCATGCCCGCTGGGCTGACCCGGTCTTTCAGTGGGTCACCCGGGATGTGCTGAGTGCGGAGACGGCCAAGGTCACCCGTGAGGGCCAGTCAGTCGTGGCCGACACGCTGGGTGAGGTGATTCAGAAGGTTTGCAGGGCGGGCCGCAAACCCGGCAAGCAGGCTGCTGGCGTTAGTTCCGTTAAATCAAAGTAGAAGGAGCGAAGTCATGATTAAAAGCAGCAAATTAAAAGGATTGCAATGCATTCGAACCATGTCTGGTTTGGTGACGGAGTTGAGTCACCCACACCGGAAGTTTCTGAAGCTGGCGATGCTGACGATGGAACAGGCGCGGCGCGGCAAAGAAAAAACCAGTGCACAAAACCGGATTGAAACGATTGATGCCCGTCTGGCGGAAATCCAGACTGAAAGTAAAGATCTTTTGCAAGTGTGCAACACCATTGAAATCAATAAGCGCAGCGATGCTCCGGCTTCGCAGAAGATGGCCAGCTCTGCTCGCCAGGTCAAAGGCGAATTCAGGCTCAAGTATTAAAATGGAGGATGTGATGCTGACAATAAAAAGTTTGAAACAGATACGTACCAGCCGAAACGTACAGAGTTTCCGCGCGTGCCCGCATGCCACAGGCTTGCCTATGGAACACATTGACAAAGAACGAATCGCTCGTGAAGAACAGGCGTTGATGGCGCGAGAGGCTCGGCGTCTCTGGCTCGATGAGCAGTGGCGTGAACATTTTGAGCGCGCGGCCGGCCCATTGCGGGTACTTCCGCCCTCGGCGCGAGAACAACAGGCGAGCGCGTGGTAGAAAAATGACTTATGCCCATGCCGTTCTGGCCAGATTCGGGCAAATCAAAGGCAGGTCGTCCCGCAACAAGCTATTTGTGAGTTCGGTACCCTGTGGCTACTGCCGTGGCAGCGGGGTGGACTCAACGAATCGCTCCGCAAGCCGCTGCCCGGTCTGCAGCGCTAGCGGCAAGGTTGCGGTCACTTCGCCCGTGGTGAATTGCCTGAAATGCGGCGGCACAGGACGAGAAAAAGCCAGCCTGAGCTGCCTGGCCTGCAAAGGGGTAGGTGTGGTGTCTGTGCGCAAGGAGGCGACGACTTGCGCCAAATGCCTGGGAAGCGGAAAAGACGGGGTGTTTCACTGCACCCCCTGCAAGGGCCAGGGTATCGTCTGATGCGCTGAAATCAAGTGCGTAAGTAAGCGTTAAGTGAAGTGCCAGCGTCGGTAAGATAAACGAAGAAAAAAGATTCCAGCATGCAGAAAATCCTCGACACCGTCCACATGGCGCAATCGGTTCAGCCAGCCAACTATCTTCCCAAAGAGGGCGCGCTGGCACAGCCTACGGCGGCCTACACCATTGTGGATGTCAGAGCTGCTGTCGGTGAATTTTTGCAGAAAAATTTGGATGCCATGCGCGTGAATGTGACCAAGCTGGCCCAGGTCGATCCCGAAAAAGGTTCCTGGGAGGCGGAAGCGGATGTCTATGTGCCCAACACGACAATCAGGAACTTGGGCTTGCCGGTCTCAAAGCAAGTGCTGGATTGCCAGCGGTATGTACTCCGCTTAGACCGGCAACTCAACATCACCGCCTACGGCCTAAGAGATTTGGTTGGGGCATGAGCATGAACACGATGCTGATGGGGAAATACATCTACGCGGTTGTCGATGAAGCGGGCGAGCAGACCTATGGGCCGATCGGCCTCAATGGCGGCGCTGTCTATACCCTCTCCCATGGCTCCCTCGCGGCGGTGGTGAGCGACCTGATGGACAAACGGATCCGGCCCGAGCGTAAAAATTTGGCGGCGCACAATGCCGTCGTCAAACGCTTGATGGAAGACAGCACCATCCTGCCGGCGGCGTTCGGGACGCTGGCCGGCAGTGCCAAGGCGGTCCGGGATATCCTGAAGAAGAACAGTGAGACCTTGGTCGAGGAACTGAACCTGGTACGCGGGAAAGTCGAGATGGGGCTGCGTGTTACTTTGGATGTGCCGAATATCTTTGAGTACATTGTGAACAGTTCCCCGGAGCTCGCGGCCTTGCGCGACCAGGCGATGGGTAAACAGCATGGCCCTTCGCAGATGGATCAAATCGAGCTGGGGCGTCTATTCGATCGCTTGTTGACCCGGGAGCGTGAACGCTACACCGAAGCAGCCATGCAGGTACTGGGGCCACTCTGTGTCGACATCAAGCAGAATCCGCCTCGGGAGGGGGAAGTGATGCATCTGGCCTGTCTGGTTGAGCTGGATGCCCAGAAGCGCTTCGAGGACGGCGTTTTTGAGGCGGCCAAGCTGTTCGACAACAACTTCGGCTTCGATTTCAACGGGCCTTGGGCGCCGCATAATTTTGTCGATGTCAACTTGGATCCCGAAGAGGACTGATACTTTTTATGTTTCTCCTTGACAAGTTGTTGACCACACCGCTGCTGTGGATCGCTAAGGAAATCAATGATGCCGTTCAGAAGGAGAAGGCTGGAGAATCGGAAGCTATCACGCAATCACTCAGCGAGCTGTATATGCGCCTGGAGACCGGGAAAATTACAGAGGAAGAATTTGAGGCTGAGGAGAAGCAGCTCCTTGATCGCCTGGACGTCATCGAGCTGCGCAATCAGGCAGCTGACGCTGAATCTGACAATGAATCCGATGAAGACGAGGTCGATGCGGATGACACAGGTCGCCGCACGTCCTAAGCCATTTTTCCATTTTGCCCTGCGCCCTGAGCATTTGAAAGCAAACCAAATGAAAGCGGGCGCACCGGAACACCCGGAATTTTTACAGGCAGAGAAGCTTCGCCTGCTGCTCTTCGGTGGCAAAGGCGGGGTCGGCAAGACCACCTGTGCTGCCGCCGCCGCTCTGTACTTGGCCCGCCAGCATCCGACCCGCTCCTTTCTGCTGGTCTCGACCGACCCGGCCCATTCGCTGGCTGATTGTTTTGCCGACTCTGCGCCGCTTGAGAATCTGACCCTGCGTGAGCTGGATCCCCAAGAAAGTCTGCTTCGGTTCAAGGCGCGACACGAAGCGCATCTGCGCACCATTGTCCTGCGTGGGACATTTTTGGATGCGGCTGACCTGACGCATCTGCTGGACCTCTCTATGCCCGGTCTGGATGAAATCATGGCTTTGCTTGAGATTGCCGCCTGGGTCAAAGAGAATCGCCATGCCTGCATTGTGGTGGACACCGCGCCGGCCGGGCATACTCTGCGACTCCTCGGTCTTCCGGCCATCATGCGGCAGTGGGTCGCCACCTTGGATACGATGCTGGCCAAGCACCGCTACCTGGCGCGGCTGTACCGGGGCAGTTATCAAAAAGATGAAGTTGACCTCTATCTGGAACAGACTGTGGCCGACCTGACGCACCTGGGCGCGCTGCTGCAGTCGCCTGAACAATGCCGCTTCGTGCCCGTCATGCTGGCCGAAGCCTTGAGTATTTATGTGACACGGATGCTGCTCAGCGAGCTGGAACGGATTGATCTGCCGGTGCGCGAGGTGGTCGTCAACCGCTTGCATCCTGCGCCAGCGGACTGTCCGGTCTGCGCTGAATGGAACTCGCGCCAGAATGTGGCGATCGACGAGCTCACGCGGGTGTTTTCAAGCTACACCTTATGGGGGCTTCCGCTGTTCCTTGAGGAAATGCGGGGAACGCAGCGCTTGTTGACGGTGTGGGAGCAGGCACGGCCCTTGGCAGCAGGAACGCTTGAACGTGCAACGATGAACGATGGTCGGAGGCGCTCCGCCATGCAGCCCTCAGTACTCAGCGGCCAACAGTCACTCGTCAGCAATCCGGCACCCCTTCCCGCAGCCTCCATCAAGCTGCTGTTGTTCGCGGGCAAAGGCGGGGTCGGCAAGACCACCTTGGCCTGCGCCTCGGCACTGCGCTTGGCGCAAGAGCGCAGCGGCAAGGAGATACTGCTCTTTTCCATCGACCCGGCGCATTCGCTGGCGGCCTGCCTGGGCCGTGAGATCGGTTCGCAGGAAGTCCGGGTGGCACCGGGGCTGAGCGTGATCGAGCTGGACGCTCAGGCTGAGTATGCGCACTTGAAGCAGAACTATGCCGATGAGTTGACGGGAGTCTTTGAGCGCGTCAGCGGACCGGCAGGGATGAATCTGGCGTTCGACCGGGAGGTCATGGAGCGGATACTGGACCTGGCACCACCCGGCCTGGATGAAGTATTGGCACTGACCCGGATCGTTGACATGATGGAGCAGGGTCGCTATGACCTGTTTGTGCTCGACACGGCGCCGACCGGCCATCTGCTGCGTTTCCTGGAAATGCCCGAGCTGATTGAGCAATGGCTCAAGACTTTCTTCGCGCTGTTCTTGAAATACCGGGATGTGTTCTGGCTGCCCAGGATCTCGCAGATGATGGTGACGCTCTCGAAACGGGTGAAAGCGTTTCGGCGCATGCTGATCGATGTCAAGCAGGCGGCCCTGGTGGCGGTGACGATTCCCACCGAGATGGCGTATGCGGAAACCAGAGACCTGGTGGCGGCCTGTGAGCGGCTCGGGCTTGCGGTGCCCCTCTTGTTTGTGAACATGGTCACACCGGCCTCAGCCTGTCCGACCTGTTCTGTATTGCGACGCCAAGAGGATAGTGTGCTGGGTCAGTACCACGCAGCGTTTGCTGGCCGCCACATGGCACAGGTGTTTCGCCAGCAAGAGCCGCGCGGGCTGGACCGGCTGCAGGCCTTGGGCCGGGCTCTTTATAGGACCTCAGATTCACCCGTGTCAGTTTTAAATGGCGCTTGATACCCCGACCTGCGTTGCAGGCAAAACGACTTTAACTTAATGGAGAATACGATCATGGAAAATGCAATTCAATCTGACAATCATGCGGTCGCCGCCGCTGCTAGGGTGGACTCGCTGGTTGGGCGACTGCTCCGCATGGCTCAGCAATACCAGAGCGAGGGCAACATTCGGCAGGCAACAGAAATGTTCTGGACGCTCGCCGAGGACTACCAGGGGACGCCCCAGGCGGACGCAGCCAAGGCGGTGTTGCTGGAAATGGCCGAAGGCTATGAGCGTAACAACGCCCGGCACATGGCGCGCAGCATGTACACGCGACTGATGCGCCTGGAAGATTGACGCATAAACGCCAAGCGGTGCGTGATGCGCAAAAAATTCGAGTCGTGCCGGTCTCGGAGCACTCGGGGGAGGACGCAGAGGGGAGGCTGATGGAATTTTCTGAACAGAGAAGTTCTTCCCTGTGTGAACTCCTCGACCGGGTGCTGAATACGGGGGTGGTAGCGACGGGCGACATTGTGATCTCGGTGGCCGGTGTCGACCTGATCTATTTGAATCTACAACTGCTCCTGACCTCGGTTGAAACGGCGCGTGCCAGCCAGCTCAGCGTGAGCCCGAGCACGCAGACTGAAACTCTGCAGGAGAGGTTATGAAAAACGACCTTGCCTTCCTGTTCCCCGATGAAGCGGAGGAAACAGGGGGAGCAACCCGGTCCCCACGAATTGCGCTGGACCCGGAGAGTGTCAAGAAGGGCTTGGGGCAACTGGTCTTGACCATTGTGGAGTTGCTGCGCCAGTTGCTGGAAAAACAGGCGCTGTGCCGCATTGAAGGCGGATCACTGACGGACGATGAGATTGAACGTTTGGGTTTGACCTTCCTCGAGTTGAATGAACAAATGAAGTGGCTGAAAGAAGCCTACGGTCTGACCGATGAGGATCTGAATCTGGATCTTGGCCCGCTTGGCAAGCTGCTGTAAACAAAGCCATCAGTTGATGGCTCAACAGGAGAAAAACACATGAACACCCCACAAAAAAACCAAAAAAATATCACGCATGCAACCGACTCCTCGACCCTGGCCGATGTTCTGGAACGCATCCTGGACAAGGGCTTGGTGATCGCTGGCGACATCAAGATCAAACTGGTGGATATCGAGCTGCTCACCATCCAGATTCGTTTGCTGATCTGCTCCGTGGACAAGGCCCGCGAGATGGGTATTGACTGGTGGACAACGAGCTCCTATCTCAGTCCTGGCGCCGCACCGGAGAAGTCCCAGGTTGAGGGCCTGAGTGCGCGAATCGCGCGGCTGGAGGCTGCGGCGAAGCCGCCCCAACCCCTGGCCGCGCCGGCCCGAGGGCATGAGACTATTGATCCGGCCAAGTGAAGTTTGAAGTTTTCATGCGGCATATTTCACGCGTGAATGCAGAGCGGAGTGCGCGACGGGATGCCCGCGATGCCGCACGACGAAACATGGAAACCGTGCAGCAACGTTGGAATCTTGAAGCCAGTGACGGTAAGTTCCAAGCAAAACTCAAGGAATTGTCGAGTTTGCGAACAGAATATGAAAGCTTGGCCAATCAGCTTGCGCAAGAGAAACAAAAGTTGCAGCAGAACCTTCGCAACATTCAGCTTCACAAGTTTCTCGATAAATTCTTTCTGGAAGACCACAATATTTCCGGTGTCGGCCCTACGCGAAAAGCTGCTCTTGTCTCGTTCGGCATAGAAACGGCTGCCGATGTCACTTGGAATAAAGTCATGAACATCAATGGATTCGGGCAGAAGCTCACACGTGAACTGGTCGATTGGCGAAATGGATTGGAACGACGGTTCGTGTTCGATCCGTCCAGAAATGTTGACCCTGCTGATATTGCAGCCGTCAATCAGCGTTTTGGTCAGAAGCGAAAACAGATTGAGGGGAACCTTCTGGCTGGTCCGGAACAGTTGAATCAAGTACGCGGACAGATATTGCAGCAACGTACTCAGATGCTGCCGATGATTCGGGCCGCAGCTCAGCAGGTAGCGCAAGCCGAAGCAGATTTAGCAGTGATGGGATGAATGCGACTTACGATAGCGCGGATTCATAAATGCGCCATAACACTGCGGTCAACAGGGGCTGGCTTACAGCAGCCTTCGCCCGCTTCCAGCCAGCCCGTTACCTTGAACGTTGACGCTGTAGAAACCCCCTTTTTCCTGCTATTTTCCGAACGAATTTCCTCCTCTGCTATTGCCCATACCCGTGATGCGCCAGCTTTTCGATGTTATGCGCCAGGCAGTATCGCTGCCACTGCCCCTCGATTTTGGTTTGCTCACAGACGTGAACCGGTTCAGCCGCTTGTTGTGGCGCAGATTGTGGCGTTCGTTCGTCATCGCCTCGTTTCACTTTCGAACTGGAACTGGAATTACGCCTTGCGATACGGACAAGCCGGTTTGATGCAATCTGCATAGAGCGACAGTGAGTGCTCATGGATGGTAAAGCCGCGGTCTCTGGCGATTTTGGCCTGGCGTTTCTCGATTTCTGCGTCGTAGAATTCTTCCACCCGGCCACATTGCAGACACACCAGGTGGTCGTGGTGGTCGACGCTACTGAGTTCAAATACCGCCTTGCCGCTTTCAAAATGGTGGCGTTCCAGCAACCCTGCCTGTTCAAACTGTGTCAGCACCCGATAGACCGTGGCAAGGCCGATATCTTCACCTTCATTGATCAGTGCCTTGTAAACATCTTCCGCCGACAGATGCCGCACCGTGCTACTCTCGAACAGGCCAAGTATTCTCAGCCGCGGTAGCGTGGCCTTGAGGCCCATGGTTTTGAGGTCGTTTGGTTTGCTCATGGTTGTATCCGTCGAGTTTAAATTATTTGCTGTATCATATAGCGCTGGGTCTGTTTTGAAAACACATACTGCCGCAATGCGCGCAAAAATATTCACGTTGCATGTGTTGCTACTGCTTGCCGGATGTTCGTCTGTCCCATCGCTGCTCTATAAAATCGAAATCCAGCAAGGCAATGTTATCACCCATGAAATGATGGAAAAACTGAAGCCCGGGATGACCAGGGCGCAGGTGCGTTTCGTGCTTGGCTCGCCTATGATCAGCGACGCTTTTCACGACAATCGCTGGGATTATGTATACCGCCTCGAGCAGGACGGCAGACTGATCGAACAGCACCGGATTACGGTATTTTTTGAGGATGACAGGTTGACGCACACCGAAGGCCGGCTACGGCCTTCGCTTGCCTCGGTTCCGCCCAAGGCGGTAGCCACCAAACCTGTCGAGGAAAAGCCTGCGCCAGTAGCTTCACCGCAATCTGAGGCTGTAGGCAGTAAAAAAGTGGAACCGGTTATCGAGAAGAAGTACGACACGGCAGTTTCGCCGCAACCGGCGAAACCCAGCTCTACGCAGGCTTCTTCCCCATCCAGCGCCGTAGACCTTATGGAAGCGGATCGGCCGAAAGGGGAAAGAGACTTGTTCGGCGGGAGAGGGGCAGATCAGCCGAAAGAGAAAAAAGGCCTGCTCGACAAGATGCTGGGGAAATAGGCTCATAGGAAAATGACAATTTTGAATATCACCATTGCCGGAAGTTCCGGCCGCATGGGGCGCACCCTGCTGGAGGCTGTTACCCAGGCGCCAGACATGCGGCTGGCAGCTGCCCTGGAACGGAGCGGCAGCCCTTATCTCGGCAAGGATGCCGGGGAATTGATCGGTGCGTCTTGCGGCGTTGCCGTCACTGACGATTTCGTCGCTGCGCTTTCCGGCAGTGATGTGCTGATTGATTTCACCCGCCCCGAGGGAACGCTCGCGCATCTCGCGGCGTGCCGTGCCAAGGGTGTAAAAATGGTGATCGGCACCACCGGTTTTTCAGCGGAACAGAAAGAAGAGCTCAAAGCGGCAGCCAAAGACATCGCCATCGTATTCGCACCCAACATGAGCGTAGGGGTAAACGTTACTTTCAAACTTCTGGAAATAGCGGCCAAGGCGTTGAACGAAGGTTATGACATCGAAATCATCGAAGCGCACCACCGTCACAAAGTGGATGCCCCTTCCGGTACTGCATTACACATGGGCGAAGTAGTGGCGCAAACGCTGGGTAGAAATCTTGCAGAAGTCGCTGTTTACGGGCGCCAGGGTGTTACCGGTGAACGTACGTCTGCCACCATCGGTTTCGCCACCGTGCGGGGTGGGGACATCGTTGGTGATCACACGGTAATGTTCGCTGGTACGGGTGAGCGCATCGAAATCTCTCACAAGGCCAGTAGCCGCGCAACGTTTGCTGTGGGTGCGCTACGTGCCGCACGCTTCCTTGCAGACAAGCAGAACGGTCTATTTGATATGCAGGACGTGCTCGGTCTGCGCTAGCGGTACAAGGCATGGCGGAGGCGGCGTAGCGCGTTCCCGGCTGCTTTGTCACAATTCCGGACAAGCGTGAACAACTGCGGCCGCATTGAAGCCCGCGCCTTTTTCGCGTATGATTCCACAACTCCAGCGAAGCGGGACGGGTGCTAGCCTGTCCCGCTTTCCACGTCTGGCCAGTACTCAAGGAGCTCCCCGTGTCACAACGCCCGCACGCTGTCCTCGCTCTCGCTGACGGCACCATTTTTCGCGGTATTTCCATCGGGGCGGAAGGAGACAGCGCGGGCGAGGTGGTGTTTAACACCGCCATGACCGGCTACCAGGAAATTCTCACCGATCCTTCCTACTGCCGGCAGATCATCACACTTACTTATCCGCACATTGGCAACACCGGCGTCAATCAGGATGATGTCGAATCTGGCAAGATCAACAAAGTATATGCCGCTGGGCTGGTGATCCGGGATCTGCCCCTGGCCTCCAGCAATTGGCGGCAGACTCAGACTTTGCCGGAATACCTCAAGGAACAAGGTGTGGTGGCGATTGCGGACATCGACACCCGCAAGCTCACGCGTCTCCTGCGGGAGAAGGGCGCGCAGGCCGGTTGTCTCATGGCCGGGCGCATTGATGAAGCAGCAGCGCTGAGACGCGCCAGGGAATTCCCCGGCCTCACCGGAATGGATCTGGCCGCAGTGGTGAGCTGCGGTCAGCCTTATTCATGGAGTGAAGGCGAATGGGCGCGGGGGCATGACTATCAGGTGCAGGAGCACGCTCGCTTCCATGTTGCCGCACTTGATTTCGGCATCAAGCGCAATATTCTGCGTAAACTTGCGCAGCGCGGCTGCAAAGTTACGGTGCTTCCCGCACAGACATCTGCCGACGAGGTTCTGACATTGCAGCCCGATGGCGTGTTTCTCTCCAATGGGCCGGGTGACCCCGAGCCTTGCGATTACGCCATTGCCGCAATCAGAAAATTGCTCGATAAAGAGATACCGATTTTTGGCATTTGCCTGGGGCATCAACTGCTGGCTCTGGCGAGTGGTGCCAGAACCGTCAAGATGAAGTTCGGTCATCATGGCGCTAACCATCCAGTGCAGGATCTGGACACCGGGCGGGTGATGATTTCCAGTCAGAATCACAGCTTCGCCGTGGATATCGACACGCTGCCGAAGAATGCGCGCGTTACGCACGTGTCGCTGTTTGACGGCAGTCTGCAAGGATTCGAGTTGACCGGCCGGCCGGCGTTCTGTTTTCAGGGACATCCCGAGGCAAGTCCGGGACCGCATGACATGGATTATCTGTTCGACCGCTTCATCCATATGATGGAGTGCCATTAAAACCAGCTTTGACTGCAAGGGGAGAGGGTTGCAGAGAAAATCCAGAAAGTCTCCCGATTTCTTCGCGGTCAGCGCAGTTAGAAAAATATGCCTAAACGTACCGACATAGAATCCGTCCTGATCATCGGCGCAGGGCCCATCATCATTGGGCAGGCGTGCGAATTCGATTATTCCGGTGCGCAGGCCTGCAAGGCGCTGCGCGAGGAGGGGTATCGCGTCATTCTGGTGAATTCCAATCCTGCCACCATCATGACCGATCCGGAAATGGCTGACGCCACTTATATCGAGCCGATTACCTGGCCGATGTTAGAAAAAATTATTGCCATCGAACGCCCCGATGCGCTGTTGCCGACCATGGGCGGACAGACGGCGCTGAACTGCGCCCTGGACTTGGCCAAGCATGGCGTGCTGAAGAAATACGACGTGGAATTGATCGGCGCATCGCGTGAGGCTATAGACAAGGCTGAAGACCGGGAAAAATTCAAACAGGCCATGACCAGAATCGGACTGGATTCGGCGCGCTCCGCTATTGCTCACAGCCTGGAGGAAGCGCTGCAGGTACAGGCGATGGTGGGTTATCCTGCTATCATCCGTCCGTCGTTTACCATGGGTGGCAGCGGCGGCGGCATCGCCTACAATCGCAGGGAATTCCTCGATATTTGCGAGCGTGGATTAGAAGCTTCACCCACCAAGGAGCTGCTGATCGAAGAATCCGTCATCGGTTGGAAAGAATTCGAGATGGAGGTGGTGCGCGACAAACAGGACAACTGCATCATCATTTGCACCATCGAGAATCTCGACCCGATGGGTGTGCATACCGGTGATTCCATCACCGTTGCCCCGGCGCAAACGCTGACCGATAAGGAATACCAGATCATGCGCAATGCGTCGATCGCGGTGTTGCGTGAGATCGGCGTGGAAACCGGTGGTTCCAATGTGCAGTTTGCCATCAATCCGCAAGACGGCCGCATGCTGGTGATCGAAATGAATCCACGGGTATCGCGCTCCTCCGCCCTAGCGTCGAAAGCAACCGGTTTTCCCATCGCCAAGGTTGCGACCAAGCTTGCAGTGGGCTATACGCTGGATGAACTCAGGAACGATATTACCGGTGGCATGACGCCGGCTTCATTCGAGCCGGCCATAGATTATGTCGTTACCAAGGTGCCGCGTTTTGCTTTCGAGAAATTTCCCCAGGCCGATGATCGTCTTACCACGCAAATGAAATCGGTAGGCGAAGTCATGGCCATCGGCCGCACTTTTCAGGAATCACTGCAAAAAGCCCTGCGCGGGCTGGAAACCGGCGTCGACGGTCTGGATGAAAAAACTACCGATATCGGCACCATTGAAACCGAACTGGGCGACCCTGGTCCGGAGCGTATCTGGTATGTGGCTGATGCATTTCGCTGCGGCATGGCATTCGCTGAAATTCGTAATCTCACCCATATTGATCCGTGGTTTCTGTCGCAGATTGAAGACCTGGTGAAACAGGAACAGGCGCTTGCTGACAAGACCCTGGACATGCTTGATCTGGATGCGCTGCGCAAACTGAAGCGCAGTGGTTTTTCCGATCTGCGTCTGGCGAAACTGCTAAACACAAAGCAGACTGCGGTGCGTGCCAAGCGCCATCAACTTAACTTGCATCCGGTATACAAGCGTGTGGATACCTGCGCTGCCGAGTTTGCTACCCGCACTGCTTACATGTATTCCACTTACGAGGAAGAGTGCGAGGCATTGCCCACCGATAGAAAAAAAATCATGGTACTGGGTGGCGGACCTAATCGTATTGGCCAAGGCATCGAGTTTGATTACTGCTGTGTGCATGCTGCGCTGGCATTGCGCGAGGATGGTTTCGAGACCATCATGGTCAACTGCAATCCGGAGACAGTGTCGACCGACTACGACACTTCCGATCGGCTGTATTTTGAGCCACTGACACTGGAGGATGTACTCGAAATCATCGCAGTGGAGAAACCTTTCGGCGTGATCGTGCAATATGGCGGGCAGACGCCATTGAAGCTGGCGCGTGATCTCGCCGCCAACGGGGTGCCCATTATCGGTACCAGTCCGGACATGATCGATTGCGCCGAGGATCGCGAGCGCTTTCAGAAAATGTTGCAGCAGCTTGGATTGAGACAGCCATCCAACCGCACCGCGCGCAATCCTGAGACTGCTTTTGCCGCTGCCAATGAAATCGGTTACCCGCTGGTGGTGCGTCCCAGCTATGTACTGGGCGGGCGCGCCATGGAAATTGTCCATGAGCAACGCGATCTGGAACGCTATATGCGCGAGGCGGTAAAAGTGTCAAATGACTCGCCGGTGCTGCTGGATCGTTTTCTCAACGACGCCATTGAAGTCGATGTAGACGCAATCTGCGATGGCGAGGCCGTGCTGATTGGCGGCATCATGGAGCATATCGAGCAGGCTGGCGTCCATTCAGGCGACTCAGCCTGTTCGCTGCCGCCTTTCAGTCTGTCGCCCGCCATGCAGGATGAGCTGCGGCGGCAAACCGAAGCGATGGCGCGCGCACTCAAAGTGGTGGGATTGATGAACGTGCAGTTCGCTATTCAGGGTGATACCGTGTATGTACTGGAGGTGAATCCCAGAGCATCGCGCACCGTGCCTTTCGTATCCAAAGCAACCGGACTGCAGCTAGCGAAAATTTCCGCGCGCTGCATGACTGGCGTGACGCTCGCTCGTCAAGGCGTAACCAGAGAAGTGATTCCTCCTTATCATTCTGTGAAGGAGGCCGTGTTTCCTTTCATCAAATTTCCCGGTGTGGACACCATACTCGGACCTGAAATGAAATCTACCGGCGAGGTGATGGGCGTGGGGAAAACTTTCGCTGAGGCATTCGTCAAATCGCAACTGGCTGCAGGAGTAAGGTTACCCGCCGCAGGCAAGGTGTTCATCAGCGTACGCCAGTCGGACAAACCGCGTGTGGTGGAAATCGCCCGCAACCTTGCAGAATTGGGATTTGCCCTTTATGCTACCCGCGGTACCGCGTCAGTACTGACCGCAGCGGGGCTGGTGGTAACCCCGGTAAACAAGGTAACAGAAGGGCGTCCGCACATTGTGGACATGATCAAGAACGGTGAGATAAATTTCATCATCAACACCGTGGAAGACAAGCGCAGCGCGATCCAAGACTCATACTCGATTCGCAACGCCGTGCTGCAGGCAAGAGTGACGTATTACACCACGCTGGCAGGTGCGCGTGCCGCCTGTATCGGCATGGCAAACATGCAGGAATTGCAGGCCTACAGCTTGCAAGGGTTGCATGCGCAACTGGACGCAGCCGGGCGTAAGGGTAATGAAGAGCACTTGCCGTTCGGTATAACTCTGTAAGACTGGGCGTTTCCCGGCTTTAATTCAGCCGGAGCAGGTTTTGTTGTCTCGGTGCTGGTAATCGCGAGACGAAATTGAATATGAGAGGGTAGACCATGGGTACGATTCCACTGACAGTGATAGGTGCAGAAAAGCTGCGTGCCGAATTGCACGAAATGAAAACCGTGCAGCGTCCTGCTGTAATCGCTGCCATTGCAGAAGCCCGCTCCCACGGCGATCTTTCCGAAAACGCCGAATACGATGCTGCCAAGGAGCGACAGAGTTTTGTCGAGGGCCGTATTGCCGAACTGGAAAGCAAGCTTTCTAATGCCCAGATTATCAACCCGGTGTTGCTCGACGCCGATGGTGCCTGCGTGTTTGGCGCCACCATCGATCTGGAAGATATGGCCAGTGGTACAGTGGTGACCTACCAGATCGTTGGTGACGACGAAGCCGACATCAAACAGGGAAAGATTTCCATCAGCTCGCCAATCTCTCGTGCCCTGATCGGCAAGTATTCCGGTGATGTGGCGGAAGTGCTGGCGCCGGGTGGGGTGCGGGAGTACGAGATTCTTGATGTGAAATATATCTAATTCAATACGATAACTGCGGTGTCAGGCCTGAAAGCTGCGTTTGGCGCGCCGTGGCTCGCGTTTTTTGCGGAATTTCGCAGCAGCAGGCTTTACTGCTTCTTCCGGTTTGGGGCGGTAGATTACCAGTATCTTGCCGATGTGTTGTACCGGGGCGGCTTCAAGACGCTGGCAGATTTCCTCAAGCAGCGTTC
Organism: Nitrosomonadaceae bacterium; assembly: GCA_030646695.1. GTDB lineage: Bacteria > Pseudomonadota > Gammaproteobacteria > Burkholderiales > Nitrosomonadaceae > VFJL01. The sequence goes on along the minus strand of JAUSLF010000070.1, from coordinate 13,608 downwards.
CCCTCATTTTCCGCTCGCCGCTGAGTACCTTGACTTTAATTAGCTCATGGCTTCTGAGTCCCCGATCCAATTCACGGATAACATTTTCCGACAAGCCAGCTTCGCCTATCATGACAACTGGGCTAAGGGCATGGGCAAGCGCCCTTAGGGCGTGACGATGAGTGAGAGTAAGAACTAACATGCAATTTTCCAGAATTCTTTATTCTACGCGATGAAACGCGCCAAAACCAGCAAAGCCTGGATGAGAGAGCACGTGAATGACTTTTTCGTCAAGCAAGCGAAAAAAGAGGGCTATCGCTCACGTTCGGCTTACAAATTGATGGAAATCGCTGAGCGTGACCATTTGCTCAGACCGGGCATGACGGTGGTGGATCTGGGTGCAGCACCAGGTGGCTGGTCGCAGGTAGCAGCGAACAAGGTAGGTGGAAAGGGCAGGGTAATTGCTCTCGATCTACTGGAAATGGCGGCTCTGCCAGGCGTGATTTTCATCCAGGGAGATTTCAGGGAAACGACGGTACTGGCTGAACTGGAAGATTGTCTGGGTAACTGTCCAGTTGACCTTGTAATCTCGGATATGTCCCCCAATATAAGCGGCATAAGCATGAGCGACCAAGCGCGTAGTATGTACCTGGCTGAGCTGGCGCTGGGATTCTCCGTGGGGCGATTGAACTCTGGCGGCAACTTTCTCGTCAAAGTGTTTCAAGGCTCCGGTTTTGAGCAGTTTCTGCTTGCCATGCGTGCCACATTCAAACAAGTGTTAACACGTAAGCCGGAGGCTTCCCGGGGCCGGAGCAGCGAGATATATTTGCTGGGGTTGGGAAAACGGGAAAGGGCTCTCCCCGCTGTAGGCGAGTAGCGTATAGAGTGGGCCGTGTATCGATCGAAACAAGACGGGCATAATCCATTCTGTTATAAATCCCTAAATGGGTTTAGAATGCAAATTATTGTAAGATTTTGACGGCGCAAGCCAAGGAGCTATCTTGAACAATCTCATTAAAAACATGGCCATCTGGCTAGTGATCGCGCTGGTGTTGATGACCGTGTTCAATCAGTTCAGTACGCGCCAGACCACATCGCAGGCAACGATGGAATACTCTCAGTTCATTACTGAAGTGAATCAGGGCAGAATTGCCAAGGTGACCATTGAAGGACGTACACTAAAAGGCACCAAAGCCGATGGTAGGCGCTTCACCACCTATACACCCTCCGACCCCTGGATGGTGAGCGACTTGCTCAAGTCCGGCGTCATTGTCGACGCCAAGCCAGAGGAAGAGCCATCGTTGCTGATGAACATTTTTGTTTCGTGGTTCCCGATGCTGTTACTGATTGGTGTGTGGATTTTCTTTATGCGCCAGATGCAGGGCGGCGGGCGAAGCGGTGGTGCGTTCTCGTTTGGCAAGAGCAAGGCACGCATGCTGGATGAGACGACCAACACCGTGACTTTTGCCGATGTTGCCGGCTGCGAGGAAGCCAAAGAAGAGGTATCGGAACTGGTTGATTTTCTGCGTGATCCCACCAAGTTTCAGAAGCTTGGTGGCCGCATCCCTCGCGGCGTACTGATGGTGGGTAATCCCGGCACCGGTAAAACCCTTCTGGCCCGTGCCATCGCGGGCGAGGCCAAAGTTCCGTTCTTCAGTATTTCCGGGTCCGATTTCGTGGAAATGTTTGTTGGTGTGGGTGCTGCGCGCGTACGGGACATGTTCGAGCAAGCCAAGAAACAGGCGCCCTGCATTATCTTTATCGACGAGATCGATGCGGTTGGTCGTCAACGTGGCGCAGGGTTGGGCGGTGGCAACGATGAACGCGAACAAACACTGAACCAGCTGCTGGTGGAAATGGATGGGTTTGAGGCAGCAGTCGGTGTGATTGTGGTCGCCGCCACCAACCGTCCCGATGTGCTTGACCCGGCACTATTACGTCCTGGCCGCTTCGACCGTCAGGTGACGGTCCCGCTACCCGATATACGTGGACGCGAGCAGATACTCAACGTGCATATGCGCAAGGTCCCAATTGCACCCGATGTGCGTGCAGACATCATTGCGCGCGGCACGCCGGGGATGTCGGGTGCCGATCTCGCCAATTTAGTGAATGAGGCGGCACTGTTTGCAGCGCGCAGCAACAAGCGGCTGGTGGATATGGAAGATTTCGAGCGCGCCAAGGACAAGATTTTCATGGGTGCCGAACGACGTTCCATGGTGATGCCCGAGCGTGAGCGCCGTAACACTGCCTACCATGAATCTGGTCACGCCGTGGTAGCGCAGCTCCTGCCTAAAACCGATCCAGTGCATAAAGTTACGATCATTCCGCGCGGACGTGCGCTGGGCGTGACTATGCAACTTCCAACCGAAGACCGTTTCAGTATGGACCGGGAAGAACTTCTGCAGACTATCGCGGTACTATTTGGCGGACGTATTGCCGAAGAAATATTTATGGGACAAATGACAACCGGCGCGTCCAATGACTTTGAACGTGCTACCCAAATGGCTCGGCGCATGGTTACCCAGTGGGGCATGTCAGATTCTCTTGGGCCGATGGTGTATGGCGAGAATGAGGGAGAGGTTTTTCTTGGCCGATCTGTCACTACCCACAAAAATGTGAGTGAAGCCACTATGCAACAGGTGGATGTGGAGATTCGTCGTATTATTGACGAACAGTATGCTTTGGCGCGCAAATTGATCGAGGAAAACCGTGACAAGATCGAGGCTATGACCCAAGCCCTGCTGGAATGGGAGACCATAGATTCTGATCAGATTGGTGACATCATGGAAGGTCGTGCCCCGCGACCACCCAAACCTTCCAAATCTGTGCCGTCATCGAAGGATAATACGCCTCCGGCAGCGCCGGCAGCGACCGCGACGCCAGCGCAGGAAGTATGAGAAGCTTTTACAGATTATCAGTAGGTGGTAATGCAACAGAAACCAATAAGGCGAGCCAGGCTCGCCTTATTTTCATTAGGCCCCAGCTCTCGACCGCCAATTCTTAAACCCCTTGTTCCTTCATTGCGGTAAATTCAATCTCCCTCTTCACCGCCCCCTCATCATGGGGGTCGTCAATGTCACACCCGATTCTTTTTTCGATGGCGGTTTGTATGCCTCGACCGAAAGCGCCATCTGCCACGCCATACGCCTGCTTGAAGAAGGAGCCGACATGCTGGACATCGGCGGCGAATCCACTCGTCCCGGCGGCACCCCGATAAATGTGGCAGAGGAATTGCGCCGTATCATTCCGGTGGTGCAAGCTCTAGCCAGCAGGGATATACCTGTTTCGGTGGATACTTCAAAACCGGAAGTGATGTGTGCGGCGATAGAGGCTGGTGCGGTCATGATCAATGATGTCAATGCACTGCAAGCACCGGGAGCGCTAGAGGCGGTTGCAGCAGGAAATGTGGCGGCATGCCTCATGCACATGCAGGGTGAGCCGCGCAGCATGCAGATTAATCCCCAATACGGTGATGTGGTGGCGGAAGTGAAGGACTTTTTGCAGCGACGGTTGAATGCAGCGCAAGCAGCAGGAATCTCGCTCGGGCGGCTGGTAATAGATCCGGGTTTTGGTTTCGGTAAAACACTGGAACATAATCTCGAATTGCTGCGTCATCTTGACCGCTTTGCGGACATGGGCGTACCGGTACTCGCAGGATTGTCGCGCAAATCCATGTTGGGGAAGCTCACCGGCAACGAAGTGGGTGAGCGGGTTCATGCCAGCGTTGCTGCAGCTTTGCTAGCGGCAGCCAGGGGCGCCAGAATTCTGCGAGTTCACGATGTGAAGGCGACCAGAGATGCGCTGGCGGTTTATAATGCGGTTGAACAGTGACCCGTAAGTGATGAGAGGCGGCAACGCATCGCTGTTCGCCATGATGTTTATTTTTCACCCTGCGTGGATTTCCAATTGAGCAAGAAATATTTTGGTACTGATGGCATACGCGGGCGGGTGGGGGAGATGCCCATCACCCCGGATTTCATCATGCATCTTGGCTATTCTGCCGGCAAGGTACTGGCTTCCGCCGATTGGCATCTGTCCAAGGGCGAACGCCCGGCGGTACTGATTGGCAAGGATACGCGCATATCCGGCTACATGCTGGAATCGGCCTTGCAGGCAGGGCTATCTGCCGCCGGGGTGGACGTGTTTCTATCCGGGCCCATGCCGACCCCGGCGGTAGCTTATCTCACCCGCGCACTTCGGTTACAGGCAGGCATTGTAATTTCAGCTTCGCACAATCCGTTTGAAGACAACGGCATCAAGTTCTTTTCCGCCGCAGGCAGCAAGCTGCCCGATGCGACTGAACACGAGATAGAGGCGGGACTAAAGGCACCCATCAAGTCCATGCCTTCAGCGCAGCTCGGCAAAGCACGGCGTATCAGCGATGCGCCAGGGCGCTACATCGAATTCTGCAAAAGCACTTTTCCTTACCATCTCGATCTACGCGGTTTGCGTGTCGTGGTCGATTGCGCCCATGGCGCGACCTATCACATCGCCGGTCATGTACTGCACGAACTGGGCGCAGATGTGGTTGCCATCGGGGTGCAACCGGACGGTCTCAACATCAATCACGAATGTGGTGCGACCCATAGTTCAACCTTGCAAGAAGCCGTCAGGCAGCATCACGCCGATCTTGGCATTGCGCTGGATGGTGACGGCGACCGTGTCGTCATGGTGGATAGTAAGAGCACGCTCTATGACGGGGATCAACTGGTCTACATCATTGCAAAGCATCGCCAGCAGAGAGGGCTGCTCAAAGGGGGGGTGGCGGGTACATTAATGACCAACCTCGCGGTAGAGAACGGTCTCAGGAAATTGAATATCCCCTTTGCCCGTGCCAATGTCGGCGACCGCTATGTGCTGGAACTGCTGCAACAGGAAGGTTGGCAACTGGGCGGAGAAGGTTCCGGCCATATCATTTGTATCGACAAGCACACCACTGGTGACGGTATTATTTCTGCACTGCAAGTACTGCATGCAATGCGTGATTCCGGCAAAACCCTGGCCGGACTTACGCGCGGCATTACGCTTTATCCGCAACAACTGGTTAACGTAAAGGTTGCCAAGGGGTTTGATTTTCGTGTTAGCGTGCGGGTCAAAGCCGCTCAGGCTGCCGCCGAGCACGATCTTGGTGGCAGTGGACGCGTACTGCTGCGTGCATCAGGTACCGAGCCGCTGGTGCGAGTGATGGTGGAAGGTGAGTCGGAACAGAAAGTCAAGCGTTGGGCAGAACAGATAGCCGAGGCCGTGCGGAGCGCTGCAGCCGGTTAAAAGCCAGCAACAGTGATTGTGGTTTCAAAGGCCGCAGAAATGCGGCATGTTGCACCATGCGGTTTTCTTCCCACCTCATTCCGGGGCCGAGGAGAACAATCGTTGTTCTCAAGTGTCCGCCACGACGAATTGTCATACCCAAACTGGATGCTTTTGTCGTTCATGTACAGCGCATCGGGTTGCCCCGCAACGGGAGCTATGGGAAAATGCAATTTGTGCCAGAGTTCACCTGAAATTTTATAAGCCCCCTGCAGTTAGCCCCCATTTTTTATCAAAGGAAGAAGCCGTGATAGTCGTTCATTTACCGGATGGTTCGGAGCGTAAATTTGAGCAGCCGGTGACGGTGATGGAGGTCGCAGCGTCGATTGGTGCGGGATTGATGCGCGCAGCGTTGGCCGGCAAGGTCAATGGCAAGCTCATGGATACGTCTTGCCGCATCGAGACTGACAGTGATCTGGCAATCATAACCGAAAAAGATACAGAGGGGCTGGAAGTCATACGTCATTCCAGCGCGCACTTGCTGGCGCATGCGGTGAAGGAGCTGTTTCCCGAAGCGCAGGTCACCATCGGTCCGGTGATTGAGGATGGTTTTTATTACGATTTCTCTTACAAGCGCCCGTTCACAACAGAGGACTTGGGGGCGATCGAAAAGCGTATGGCGGAAATCAGCAAGCGCGATTTGAAAGTGGAACGCAAAGTGTGGGAACGCTCCGAGGCAATCAATTTTTTCAAGAACCAGGGTGAGCACTACAAGGCGCAGATCATCGAGGCTATTCCCGGTGACGAGGACGTGTCACTTTATTCTCAGGGAAATTTTACCGATTTGTGCCGCGGGCCGCATGTGCCGGCCACTTCCAAGCTCAAGGTGTTCAAGCTGATGAAGGTGGCGGGTGCGTACTGGCGCGGTGATTCGCGCAATGAAATGCTGCAGCGGATTTATGGTACAGCCTGGACCAGAAAGGAGGATCAGGACGCTTACCTGCACCGGCTCGAAGAAGCTGAAAAGCGTGACCACCGCAAGCTCGGCAAGCAACTGGATTTGTTCCATATCCAGGAAGAAGCGCCGGGCATGGTGTTCTGGCATCCCAAGGGCTGGGTCATCTGGCAACAGGTGGAGCAGTACATGCGAGAGGTATTCCGTGATAACGGCTATCTGGAAATCCGTACACCGCAGGTTCTCGACAAGGGATTGTGGGAGCGTTCCGGGCATTGGGAAAATTTCCGCGAGAACATGTTCACCACGCATTCAGAGCAGCGCGATTTTGCGGTCAAACCGATGAATTGTCCCGGCCATGTCCAGGTATTTAACCAGGGATTGAAAAGCTACCGTGATTTGCCACTGCGACTGGCGGAGTTCGGCTCATGTCATCGCAACGAACCGTCCGGTGCGCTACATGGCATCATGCGAGTGCGCGCTTTCACCCAGGACGATGCGCATATTTTCTGTACTGAAGCCCAGATACAGGGCGAGGTGATGCAATTCATCGACCTGTTGCAGAAGGTTTATACCGACTTTGGTTTTAATGAGATTCTGGTAAAGCTCTCCACTCGCCCACAGAAGCGCGTCGGTTCGGAAGAGCAGTGGGATAAGGCGGAAGCCGCGCTGGAATCCGCATTGAATCACAAGAAACTGGTTTGGGAATTGCAGCCTGGCGAAGGTGCATTCTACGGCCCCAAAATCGAATTTTCGCTTAAGGACAGCATCGGCCGTGTCTGGCAGTGCGGCACCTTGCAACTGGATTTTTCCATGCCGGCGCGATTGGGAGCGGAATACGTAGCCGAGGACAATACCCGTCAGATACCGGTGATGCTGCACCGGGCGATTCTGGGATCGCTGGAACGGTTCGTTGGTATCCTCATCGAAAACCATGCCGGCGCGCTTCCCTTATGGCTTTCGCCGGAGCAGGCAGTGGTGTTGAACATCTCCGAAGGACAGGCAGATTACGCCCGAGAAGTGGCTGACAAACTCAAGCACAATGGCATTCGTGCATACGCGGACTTGAGAAATGAGAAAATAACCTATAAAATCCGCGAGCATAGTTTACAGAAACTGCCTTACCAGATCATAGTGGGCGATAAGGAAATGGCGGCACAAATGGTTGCCGTGCGTACCCGGTCAGGTTCGGATCTTGGCCAGATGTCTCTGCAAGCGTTGATCGAACGCCTTGAAGCGGAAACATCCATAAGGGCTGGTACGGTTTGATTTATTAAACAAACTTGGGGAATTGCTATAGTTCAAGAAAAAGCAGCGCGCACAAATCAAGAGATTAACGTCCCGGAAGTGCGCTTGATTGGTATAGAGGGAGAGCCGATAGGCATCGTTACGCTGGCGGTCGCCAATGCCTTGGCGGAGGAGGCCGGAATAGATTTGGTTGAAATTGCGCCTACCGCCCAACCTCCGGTATGCCGCCTGATGGATTATGGCAAGTTTCGCTATCAAGAGAGCAAGAAAAAACACGAAGCCAAGCTCAAGCAAAAGCAAATCCAGATCAAGGAAGTCAAATTCCGTCCCAACACTGACGATGGTGATTACAACATCAAGTTGCGCAACTTGATCAGCTTTCTGGAGGAAGGTGACAAGGCCAAGGTCACGTTGCGTTTTCGTGGACGTGAGATGGCGCATCAGGAATTCGGTATACGCTTGTTGGAACGAGTGAGAGACGATCTGTTACAGCATGCGGTGGTAGAGCAGTTTCCAAGAATGGAGGGACGGCAGATGGTGATGGTGTTGTCGCCCAAGAAGAAGGAAGTGAAAGCGGCCAAACCGAAGGCGGCAAAGGGAACCAGTAGTGTGGCCTCGAATGCAATAAAGGCTGGTGTAGATTCTGTAGTCAGCTCAGAGATGGTAGCTACAGAGGCCGAGAAGTGATCAAGTGACAACCGGCGTATGCCAAGGCATAATGCGGATAGCAGCAAAGCTGGCGCGAAGAATATTCATGCCAGCATAAAACCAAGTGACTCCCGGGTCTTAAAAGTGTTCCGCTCAGGAAACACCCGATGTCATGTTAAAACAGGAGCAATATCATGCCCAAGATGAAGACCAAGAGTGGCGCCGCCAAGCGCTTCAAGGTACGGGCCGGCGGTAGCGTCAAGCGTTCGCAGGCTTTCAAGCGCCATATCCTCACCAAGAAAACCACCAAAAACAAGCGCCAGCTGCGGGGAACCACCGGCGTTCATTCCACCAACGTGGCGTCGGTACGCGCCATGATGCCCTACGCCTAAGGAGAGACTGCCATGCCAAGAGTAAAACGTGGTGTGACGGCTCACGCTCGTCATAAGAAGATACTGGATCTGGCCAAGGGATATCGTGGTCGCCGCAAGAATGTCTATCGCATCGCTAAAGAAGCGGTGATGAAGGCAGGGCAATATGCTTACCGTGATCGTCGGCAGAAGAAGCGCCAGTTCCGTGCCTTGTGGATCGCCCGTATCAACGCTGCTGCACGCGAATGTGGTTTGCCCTATAGCGTATTCATGAACGGTTTGAAGAAAGCTGAGATAGAAGTGGACCGCAAGGTGCTGGCTGATATCGCCGTGTTTGACAAGCCAGCTTTCGCAAAAATCGTTGAGCAAGCCAAGGCCAGCCTCGTCGTATAGCAGGCAGTAGCAAAAAAGAGGCAAGGAGGCCAAGAGGCGAAAAGCCTCAGCCTCCTTTTTTCTTGTGTGATTTCGCGGGCACAGCCCAACTACTTTGCGTACCCATGCATAACCTGGACAACCTTCTCAGTGAAGCCATCAACCTGTTTGATGGCATAGACGATGCTGCCGAACTGGAGCAAGCCAAGGCACGCTATCTCGGCAAAAGTGGCACGCTGACTGAACTGCTTAAGGGATTGGGCAAGCTCTCACCGGAAGAGCGGCCCACCATGGGTAGCCGTATCAACCAGACGAAGGAGATGCTGGAGGCGGCGCTTAATCGCCGCCGTGATGCGATTCAGGCAAAAAAACTGGGAACACAGCTAGCCGGGGAGGCGCTGGATGTGACGTTGCCGGGGCGCGGTCTGGGCACGGGTGGTTTGCATCCGGTGACGCGTACGCTGGAACGCATCGAATTGCTATTCCGCTCGATTGGTTTTGCCGTTGCTTCCGGGCCCGAAATCGAAACTGATTTCTACAATTTCACCGCGCTCAACATCCCGGAAAATCATCCGGCGCGGGCGATGCATGACACTTTCTATGTCGATGACAAGCATCTGCTGCGCACCCATACATCGCCGGTGCAAGTCCATTACATGCAGAGCAATCGGCCGCCGTTAAAAGTAATTGCACCGGGGCGGGTGTACCGGTGCGATTCTGATGTGACCCACACGCCCATGTTTCATCAGGTAGAAGGTTTGTGGGTGGATGAGGATGCGAATTTCGCCACGTTGAAGGGCGTGCTGGCGGATTTCATGCAGCACTTTTTTGAGCGTGATGATTTACCGGTACGCTTCCGCCCTTCTTTCTTCCCCTTTACCGAACCTTCCGCTGAAATGGATATTGGCTGTGTGATGTGCCACGGCAGCGGCTGCCGGGTGTGCAGTCACACCGGCTGGCTGGAGGTGCTGGGCTGCGGCATGGTGCATCCCAACGTTCTGCAGCATGTCAACATAGACAGCAAAGAATATACCGGTTTTGCTTTCGGTATGGGAGTGGAACGGCTGGCGATGCTGCGCTATGGCGTGAATGATTTGCGGTTGTTTTTCGAGAACGATTTACGGTTCCTGAAACAATTTAATTGAACAGCGCCCATCGCATCTCCTGACGCAAAAACAGGCCCCCATGAAATTCTCTGAAAACTGGCTCCGTACCCTGGTCAATCCACCGCTTTCCAGTGACGAACTGGCTCGCGTCCTGACCATGGCAGGGTTGGAGGTGGAAGCTGTCGAGTCTGCTGCGCCGGCTTTTGACAAAGTGGTGGTAGCTGAAGTGTTGTCGGTGCAGAAGCATCCGGATGCAGACCGCCTGAATGTATGCCAGGTGAGTGTGGGTGCAGCGGCGAGCGGTGGATCGTTGCAAATCGTTTGTGGTGCAGCCAATGTTCGTGCCGGTGTGAAAGTGCCTTGCGCGCTGGTCGGTGCGCAACTGCCTGGTGCTGCCATCAAACAGGTTAAGGTGCGCGGAGTGGAATCCTCCGGCATGTTGTGCTCAGCCAGGGAATTGGGTTTGAGTGATACCGTAGAAGGCTTGTTGCTGCTCCCCGGCGATGCGCCAACGGGTGCGGATTTTCGTGACTATTACGCGCTGGATGACAAACTTTTTACGCTCAAGCTAACGCCCAACCGTGCCGATTGCTTGGGATTAGCCGGGGTGGCGCGAGAAGTGGCGGCGATTACTTCCGCAAAACTTGATCCGCTGGAAATTGAACCGGCCCGCAGCGAGATCAACGATACCTTGGCTGTGCAGGTGGGGGTACCGGATGCCTGTCCGCTCTATTGCGGTCGGGTGATACGCGGCATATGCCTTGATGCGCTCACGCCACCATGGATGACCCGCCGCTTGGAACGTAGCGGCATACGGACAATCAACGCGGTGGTAGACGTAACCAACTATGTAATGCTGGAGATCGGTCAGCCGCTGCACGCTTTTGATCTGGCGAAGATTGCAGGCATGCTTGCGGGTGCGATGCACGTGCGCTATGCCAAGTCCGGCGAAAAACTGCAACTGCTGAATGGCGAGAACCTTATCCTACAGCCCGACATGCTGTTGATCGCCGATGAGGCCAAGCCGCTGGCGCTGGCGGGCATCATGGGCGGGAGTGAAAGCGGAGTGCAGCAGGGCGCCACTGACTTGTTTCTGGAAAGTGCATTTTTCAGCCCGGAGGCGATAGCCGGAAAATCTTTTCGTCTAGGATTCAGTTCCGATTCGGCACACCGTTTTGAACGCGGTGTGGACTTCGCTGCTACGCGCAATGCACTGGAACGCGCCACAAGATTGATACTGGATATTTGTGGCGGCAAGGCGGGGCCAATTACTGAAGTGAAGGGTAAGCTGCCGCAGCGCAATCCAATCCACCTGCGCGTGGAGCGTGCACGACGGGTGCTAGGCATAGATCTGGATATGTCCAAGGCAACTGAATTATTGCAGCGTCTGCAGTTCAATTTTACTGTCGACGGCGGTGTGTTTCAGGTGACGCCGCCGAGCTACCGCTTCGATCTTGCCATCGAGGAAGATTTGATCGAAGAGTTGGCACGTATTTACGGATACGATCACATTCCCGCCAGCTTGCCGCATGCGGCTCTGAGCATGCTGCCCGAATCCGAGCTGCTGCATACGCCGCTACAGCTATGTCGTATCCTGGCAGCGCGGGATTATCAGGAAGTGATTAATTACCCTTTTGTAGATGCTACATGGGAAGCGGATTTTACGAATAACAAGACGCCGATCGTATTGAAGAACCCCATCGCCAGCCAGATGGGTGTGATGCGCAGCAGCCTGATCGGTGGACTCATGGCAAACTTGCAATTCAATCTAAACCGCAAGCAGACCAGGGTGCGATTATTTGAAATCGGGCGTTGTTTCGTCAAAGAGGGTGAAGCCTATGTGCAGCCGGAAAGACTGGCTGGGCTTTGCTATGGTGATGCCGTGGCCGAGCAGTGGGGTGTGCCTGCCCGCACCGTGGATTTTTATGACGCCAAGGCGGACATCGAAGCGTTGTTTTGGCCAGAAGTAGCGAATTTTCAGGCGGCGTCTCATCCTGCTTTGCATCCCGGAAAATCAGCCCAAATCTGTCTGGGCGGGAAAATCGTCGGCTGGCTGGGAGAGCTCCATCCTCGCTGGCAGCAGAAGGCCGATTTGCCGAAATCCGCAGTACTGTTTGAACTGGATCTGGCTCCCTTGGCGGCGCGCACGCTGTCAGCAGCGGGGGAAATTTCAAAATACCCGCCAGTGAGACGCGACATCGCCGTGGTAGTGGCGGATAGCGTCAGCGTCCAAGCGCTGTTAGAGGGCATGCAGGCTGAGAAACCATCCATTGTTGCAGAGATTTCCCTGTTTGATGTTTATCGCGGCAAGGGAATGGAAAATGGCAAAAAAAGTCTTGCATTCCGTGTGTTATTGCAAGATACTGAAAAAACATTAACCGATGCGGAAGCAGACTTGGCCATCATAAAGTTGCTGGATATTCTGCAAAGTCAGTTTGGCGCGAGACTGCGTAACTGAGTACATAACGGCATGCAAATGAGCAGGTAGTTGAGCACATATCCAAAAAATTAATAAACAGGTGGGGAAGAGTATGACTTTAACAAAGGCCGAATTGGCAGATTTGCTGTTCGAGAAAGTTGGCTTGAACAAGCGCGAAGCCAAAGACATGGTAGATGCTTTTTACGAGGAAGTTCGTGTTGCGTTACAGAGCGGCGATGGCGTCAAGCTTTCAGGTTTCGGTAATTTTCAGTTGCGCGACAAGCCGCAGCGCCCCGGCCGCAACCCCAAGACCGGTGAGGAGATCCCGATTACCGCCCGGCGCGTGGTGACTTTCCGCGCCAGTCAAAAACTAAAGGCAATGGTAGAAAAAAACCATCAGGGAAAACGTGATACCTAGCAGCGTCTTGCCGCCCATCCCGGCAAAGCGCTATTTCACCATAGGCGAAGTCAGCGAGTTATGCGGCGTCAAGCCCCATGTGCTGCGTTATTGGGAGCAGGAATTCACCCAATTGCGACCAGTCAAGCGCCGTGGCAATCGCCGCTACTATCAGCATCATGAAGTGCTGCTGATCCGCCGTATCCGCGAATTGCTCTACGAGCAGGGTTTCACCATCAATGGCGCTCGTGGCCGCTTGGGACAAAGCGTGGCCGAACCGATGCCTGCTGTCACCGCCCCAGTTGCTTCAGTTCACTCACCAGTCGATTTGGCATTGCTGCGGAGTGAGATCAAGAGTGTCGTGTCACTGCTGCAATCATGATCTGTTCATCTGTTTCTCTATTCCCTGCATTCTTCACCTCACGCAACGCCGAAAGCAATTTCTAACACCAGGGCTTGTTTGCTATAATCCGCAGCTTCGGGGCGTAGCGCAGCCTGGTAGCGTACTTGCATGGGGTGCAAGTGGTCGGAGGTTCGAATCCTCTCGCCCCGACCATTTGATAAATACTCTTCTTGTTAAATATGATTGATGCTGAGTTTAGTTATGCGGAAATGCCCGTTTGACTCTGCCGTGATTCTCGTAAGCTAATAAAAATGCACATATTACTCAGTAATGACGACGGTTATTTTGCGCCTGGTCTTGCCTGTCTTGCTGAATTACTCTCGGAAATTGCAGAAATCATCGTGGTGGCGCCCGAAAGGGATCGCAGTGGATCCAGTAATTCATTAACACTGGATCGTCCGTTAAGTTTACACAAATCTCATAATGGTTTTTATTATGTCAACGGGACACCAACGGATTGTGT
>JAUSLF010000051.1 GCA_030646695.1 Nitrosomonadaceae bacterium | reverse complement strand
CGTCCAGCGTGCGGTAGATAGCCTCAACCACAGACCCCGTAAAGTGCTGGGATTCAGATCCCCGTTTGAGGTCTTCTTCGGGAAGACGGTGCGCTATACCAAGCCACCATTGAGCGTTGCACTTCGAAATTGAATCCGCGTATCTTTAATGCAGTCTCAGTCTAACAACCCATCTCCGCTTGTGCCGCCGCATGTCGCCATATCTGGCTATCGATACGATTCCAACTTGGTGCTTGGAGTAGCTCTCAATTCAATTATAGGCAAGCCGCAATCAGGCCCAAAGCATGTTTCGACCATCAGCGTTCATCCCGAGCGGCACTGCTTCCAGCATATTTTAAGGGTTTTTCCTAGTCACTGATAATCCGTTTGCTGATATGGTTGTAGTGGCTGATGCTTTATAAATATCTGTTTTGCCAGTGCATCTAGGGAACCGCTGGATGGTTGCGGTCTGGTAACGGATACCAGGCACAGTCTGCCTGACAGTGCAATAAGTGATAGCCTTGCGCACGATAAGCATTACCACTCATTAAATTTGCTACCGAGGATAACGCCATGATCCGCAATCCCATTGATGTTGCCACCCGCGTCAGTCCCAACCTGTCGGCAGTCATCGAAAGCCGAGTCAACGATCCGGATGCCGAGCAGCCCATAACGCTGGCTGTGGTACGTAACTTTGTCGCCAGTTTGCTGCCTACTGCATACACCGAAACGGAGCAGCTGCACCACTTTGATATCAGTGAATCGTTACTTGACGAACTGGATGCGTTGATTGAGGAGTTTGATGGCGATGCCTTGGCCATCGACTTTGTGCAGGATGTTGCCAGCGAACCGCTTTCCAGGGTTATTGATGCTGTGGTGAACGACGAGAACCGGGAAAACCCACCCACTCTTGGAGCGGTAAGAGAAGCCATTGCCTCGGGCTTGCCAGCCAGTCTGGTTGGCGATGGGGTGCTAGAGGAGGACGAAGACGACAACTTGCTGGTGGAGATTGATGCGCTGATCAGCCATCACGGCACCGACTCGCTGGCAGAGCAATTTCTACGTTACGAGTAGTCTGGTTGTCGTCCCTGCTCATATGGCGACAATATCGGTAAAAATGAACCTTGGCGAGGATTTCAAGTCTGATTGCTGACTTGGGCTGGTTTATTCTTACTGACAATGTACCTCGATAAAATTTATCTATTCCGAACAGGCGTCAGCCTTGAAATCTCGACAACAGCCCTGCGCACGCTGGTGGAGGGTGCCATGGCCGGACAGCGGATCTCCGAGCTTGCAAGGATTCGCTGTCCGGCAGATCTTCATTCTTACCTGTCTGTTGTGGTTCACGCAGGTGCCGAGGGTCTGGTAAAGAGACGTCATGCCTGGGCAGGCAGAATCAAGGCTGATCTGCTCGCGGGGAAACCGGTTTCATACGGGAGCTTCAGCAACCTGTTCTGGCGCAACCTTGACGAGGAAGATCCGGACGGCGACGAGTGGTACCGGCTGATTGCCGGAGAAAGGTTTCACTCCCAGTTGAGAAGTCTGCTGGATATGCTGCGTTCAGCCGAACGGAGACTGAATCAGCGTGAGGCATGCGCTGCCTAGAATCATGGGCAGGCGCAGGCTGTAGCGGCGACACGCGGGCATTTCCATCTTAAACAGGTCGAATGTCTGGCGAAATCGGGCCATATTCTGCCAATTCATCGCGCAGCAGTGTTTCCCTGTCGGAATAGCATGGGGAGAAGTGGAACGGAACAACATTTTTTGCTTCCGCCGCTTTCGCCAGCTCACCAGCCTGGCGGGCGGTCAGATGATACCTCGCCGCCGCATGCCCGGCGTCTTGCTGCAAAAAACCGGCTTCGATGAAAAGCAGATCCGAACCGCGAACTAATCCGACCACTTTTCTGACATTCTCCGGCTGGCAAATCAAGTCGGTGATGTAACCGATCTTCTGCCCTGGAACGATGCGCAGAATTCTGGACTTGAGCTGCCCGAGGGATAAATGCAGCTCCCGGATCTGTTGATTTTCCTTCCACCAGACACGGAATAGCGAATCGTCTGGCTCTCCTCGCAGAACCGCCTGCCTCAATTCACTCAGCCACGGACCCGTTGGCAGCCCCATTTCTATCAGGCAGTTCTTCCAGATATTGATGTGCGCCTTCTCCTCCAAGGCAAAGCCCAGGCAGGGAGTCTTATGGTCGAGGAGGACGCAGCGGACGCGAAACATTTTCTCGTCTACCAAGATCCCATCAATCATACTCAGTTCTTCTTCAGTTTCTCTGCGGAAACCGGTCTTGCAGCGGAATCGGGCTGTTCTGGCGAGTCCTTCCTGCTGAACCTCGGTTACGATCAGGGTGAAATCAGTGGAGTAATTCGCCACCAGGTTCCAGGTATAGGCTGCCAGCTTATGCTCGACCTGCTCCAGGAATCGCGCAGGGCCGAACAGACGCATCACCTTTTCGCGGCCAAGCGAAATCCTGAGCAGCCAGTCGAATCCCATGAAATGATCCATATGAGTATGGGAAACGAAGATGTGACTCAAGCGGAGAATTTTGCGCGGAGCAAGTTTCCGGATATCCCCCAAGTCGAACATCAAAGCCCGCTTTTCGAACAGGCAATCCACATAAAGTGCGGGGTCGCCAAAAGGATCGTTGACGAGTTTCGGATGGAATAAGGGTCTCATGGTCTGCCAATCAGCATCCTGTATTTTTCAGCATGGATTCAATGATGAATTCCAACGGTTTCAGGCAACGCTACTTTCAATATAGATTGCCGCCGCCTGTTGCCGGGTATTTTATCGCGCCATGCAACGGTTTTGTCTGGCTGAACCCGTTAAACTATCAAAAAGGTCAGCGGTCTTTCTTTATAACCTGAGGGTTCAACTTGAACACAATCGACACTATCCGCGCACGCCGAGCCGTGAAGAGCTACGATCTGACATACCGCATGTCAGGAGAGGAAGTAACAGAACTGTTGTCGCTGACCCTGCTGTCGCCGACCGCGTTCAACATTCAACACTGGCGGTTTGTAGTGGTGGATGAGCCGGAATTGCGCCAGCAGATCAGGCAAGTGGCGTGGAATCAGGCACAGGTCACGGATGCATCTCTGCTGGTCATACTTTGTGCCGATCTCAAAGCCTGGGAAAAAAACCCGGATCGCTATTGGCAGAATGCCCCGGCCGAAGTGCGGGCATTCATGTTGCCGGCAATCGATCAATATTATCGCGGCAAGGAACAGATTCAACGCGATGAGGCGATGCGCAGTTGCGGAATTGCGGCGCAAACGCTGATGCTGGCGGCCAAATCGCTGGGTTATGATTCCTGCCCGATGGACGGTTTTGATTCCGCCGCAGTCGCCAGGCTCATTCGCCTGCCCGAGGATCACGTCATCGCAATGTTTGTGGCGATCGGCAAACGGACCCAGGACGCATGGCCGCGTCCAGGGCAGCTGTCGCTGGACGAGGTGATAATCAACAATCGTTTCGGCGGCTTGTAAGAAAGCATGCGGAATATTTCAGGATCGGCGCAGCACGATGAAAAACTGGTAGCATGGAACTTCGCTGGAACGTGAGGAATCGAGGTGGGTTCGTTATGCGCATTGCTCTGATGATCTGTCTGATATTGAGCGGCGCGTTGGTAGCGGCGCCGGATGCGAGCGCCCGTGCGACCATCTACAAATCGGTGATGCCAGATGGACGCGTGATCTACGGCGAACAGCCCCAGACTGGTGCGCGCACGGTCGAAAAGTCTGTAGTCAATGTCAACGATACAGGTGTGCAACCAATCTCAAGAGAAGTGGTGGAGGAAGCCAATCAACGCGCCTCCAGGCGTTCGCAAGCATTGGACGAAGCATCCAAGGAGGTGCAAGCCGCCGAGGTCGATTTGCGCGCGGCTGAGAGTGAACGCGAAGCCGGAAGTGAGCCGCTACCAGGGGAACGGCTGGGTATCGTGGGGCCGGGTATAGGCACCCGCCTGACGGAGGAATACTTTCAGCGCCAGCAGATGCTGGAAGAGCGTGTGGAGAATGCACGCAAGCGCTTGGAGAAGGCGCAACAGGGGTATGCCAATATCCGTTGAGCGGCGGCATGGAGGGGGGGCAAGGCCGTATTTTCGGCATGGGCTGGGGGCGCTCAGACTGTAATCCTGTTGCACGACAAGAGCACAACAAGATCATGAGCGACACCTTGCACGTCATTTGTCCGCATTGCGATGCGGTCAACCGTATTCCGGCAGCCAAGCTGCAAGATCATTCCATCTGCGGCAAATGCAAACAGGCGCTGTTTAGTGCGCATCCGGTGGAACTCAGCAACGCCAACTTTAACCGGCACATCACGCACAGCGATATTCCAGTCTTAGTGGATTTCTGGGCGCCGTGGTGCAATCCATGCCGCATGATGGCTCCCGCGTTCGTGCAGGCAGCCGGACAGTTGGAGCCGGGGATGCGGCTGGCCAAACTCAATACCGAGGAAGCGCAGGAACTGGCGATGCGCTACAACATCCGCAGCATTCCCACGCTGGTGTTGTTCCAGCAAGGGCGCGAGGTCGCACGGCAAGCAGGGGCGATCGATGCAGCCGGCATTGTGTCATGGGCGCGTTCGAGAAAATCAGAACGTTGATTAGTTCTCTTGCTTAAGAGTTCGTCACCCGACGAATAATGAAGCCCTGTACTGATGCCGGACACAGCATGGAAGCGTCTACCCGCTTTGTGCTTGGTTTAAGGATGAATAACCTGCTGAGAAGCGACACATTGCTTCCCTGAACCGGCATCTACAAATAAAGGAGAAGGAGATGACTCAAGGTCACCGAAAGGAAAATCTGGTTGCGGAAATTTCTGCCGGAAAGCACCGGTTGATTTCGGGAGTGCCTGAAGAGCTGGGTGGCCACGACGAAGGATTGGGGCCCCATGAACTTCTTGAGGCAGCGCTCGCGGCATGTACCATCATCACCCTGCAGATGTACGCAAATCGCAAGCACTGGAATCTGCTTTCCGCCGATGTGACCGTAAATATCGATTCTGAAAATGACCGGGAATCGTATATCTCAAGAAAAATCAGACTCCAGGGTGATTTGACCGAGGAACAAAGAAAGTCATTGATCGCAATCGCCAACAAATGCCCGATTCATAAAGTACTGTCCAGCAAAATCACGATCAAAACTGATGAAGTTATATCCGTTTAGACAACTTATCAAGTCAGGCCGATAGACGCACAATAACTGGATCATCGCCGATAGGGACTGACCACATTGATTTTAGGTGGCGATTGACAATTTCATGCTCCATCGGGTAGGTTTCCGTTTCATCCAAGGGACGTTTGTATCTTCTATCACTGACTCTCTGCCACTATCTCTGAAAGGCGCGCTCCCTTGCATAGCGGAAAAATAATATCCGCTTATGCCGATCCGGAAGTGTGTGATCCCTGCGGGTATGCAAAGAATTGCGGATACAACCCAGAAAATACCTCGACTGATGAGCCACGTATGAGGTATTCTTCGACCAACTCAGTACATGGACAAATCCGGTGCCGAGCATTGAGCTTTGAGTTTTAATCCAGGTAATCGGGGAGCGTTATGAGCATGCGCTTTGCATTTGGTTTTGTTGCCAGTCTATCAATCTTCGTATCGGCGGTATCCATTGTCCACGCCGATATCTCTGCACCGACGCAGGCCGCACCGGCAGTAATGAAAAAAAGCGGACAGGACTGGTCCAGCCTTGCCCCGGCATTATTAAAGAAAAAAGATTATCAGGGTTTGCTGCAACTCGCGCAGCAGTGGGTTGAAAGCGAGCCGAGAAGCGCTTTTGCCCGGCTCATCCTGGGAGTGGCTCACAGCAATCTCAAACAACACGAGCAAGCGGCTGAGGCTTACCGCGAGGCACTGCGCATCCAGCCGGAAAATGTCAGCGCCTGGTATAACCTGGGGGTGGCCCACGGCAAACTCAAGCAGTACGACCAGGCGGTTTCTGCTTTGCGCGAAGCGCTGCGCATTCGATCTGAGAACGCCAGTGTCTGGTATAGCCTGGGACTGACCTACAATAACCTCAAGCAGTATGACCAGGCAATTCAGGCCTACCGCGAGGCACTGCGCATTCAGCCGGAGTATGCCGATGCCTGGTATGATCTGAGCCTGGCCTATCTCGATTCCAGTCAATATGACCAGGCAATCCAGGCCTGCCGCGAGGTGCTACGTATCGATCCGGAGGATGCCAGAGCCTGGCATAACCTGGGACTTGCCTACAATAATCTCAAGCAGTATGACCAGGCAATTCAGGCCTACCGCGAGGCACTGCGTATTGATCCGGAGGATGCCAGTGCCTGGAATAATCTGGGCATTACTTACAATGGTTTCAAGCAGCATGACCAGGCGGTTTATGCCTTGCGCGAGGCGCTACGTATCCAGCCGGAGGATGCCGACGCCTGGTATAACCTGGGCATCGCTCATGGCAAACTCAAGCAATACGAGCAGGCGATTCAGGTTTATCGTGAGGCGTTATGCATCCAGCCGGAGTATGCCGATGCCTGGTATAACCTGGGCCTGGTCTACAATGACCTCAAGCAGCATGACCAGGCGATTAATGCCTACCGCGAGGCGCTGCGCATCCAGCCGCAGTATGCCGATGCCTGGTATAACCTGGGTCTTGTGCACGATGGCCTGAAGCAGCATGAGCAGGCGATCCAAGCCTACCGCGAGGCGTTGCGCATTCAGCCGGGGAACGTCAGCGCCTGGTATAACCTGGGCATTGCCCACGGCAAACTCCAGCAATACGAACAATCGATTCAGGCCTACCGCGAGGCGCTGCGTATTCAGCCGGAGGATGTTGATACCCGCTATAACCTGGGCGTCGCTTTCAGTAAACTCAAACAGCATGATCAGGCAATTCAAGCCTACCGCGAGGTGTTACGTATCCAGCCGGAGTATGCCGATGCCTGGTATAACCTGGGGATTGCCTACATTGACTCCAACCAATACGAGCAGGCGATTCAGGCCTGTCGCGAGGCGGTGCGCATCGATCCGGCAAATGCCAGTGCCTGGAATAACCTGGGTGTTGCCTATTTTTTCCAGAACCAGCACGACAAGGTACGGGAGGTTTATTCGACCCTGCGCAAACTGAATCCGGCAATGGCAGATAAGTATGCCAGCGCTCTGATGCGGGCACCGGGTGCGAATTATCCTGAGCTGCCGGAGGTTAACCAATTGCAGAAACAGCAACCGCACCGGTCACATAAACGAAGCAAGGCGCAGGTGTAGATGGAAGGGGACGGATGCCTCTAAAATTCAAAGTTCTAAACAAGACGAGGCGAGAACAAAAAATGTAGACGCAGCATATGAATGAACTTTTTTTGTGAGCAACAAAGTATTGTGACGAAATTTGAATTTTTAGTATGGTGGTCAGGCGCTTCTTGGAGCGAACATAATAATTGCCATGCCAAGTAATGCCACCAATGAGCCGACTACGTCCCATGTAGTGGGACGAATGCCATCGACCGACCATAACCACAGAATTGCAACTCCCACATACACGCCGCCATACGCCGCATAAACACGGCCTGCGGCAGTTGGATGCAGGGATAACAGCCATGCAAAAAGCGCCAATGAGCAGGCTGCCGGGATAAGCAGCCAGACGCTCTTACCCTGCCTGAGCCAAAGGTACGGAAGGTAACAGCCAACAATTTCAGCAATCGCGGTGACACCAAACAGAAAGAAGGTTTTAATAGCGTCCAAATCTATCTCCGTGCTTGGCATTCCTGACAGCAGTGCAATTCATCGGCGATTTTCCCCTTGGTTACCTGTACTTGAGTGGATGTGTGCGGATATAACGATAACATGGAAACCCGGACGCAACGCTTCCTCTGCCGAATTTTTCCCCACGGTCGCCCTGGTGTGTCAGCAACAGCTGCTTGTATCAACGGAGAAGCAGGCAGCCATGCCGGCTGACCTTGTGACAGTGGACGTGGAATCATTTCTGCAGCAGATGTATCTCCATCAGCGTTGATGGGGTAGTGGTTTTAAGCAGTCTCCCGCCTTCCATGCTGGCGCAACAACCAAGCCTGCACTCACCGCCTCGACTGAAACTTCCAAAGTGGTGTATTCTTTAACCATCTCAGCAGGACTCATCCTGCATTAGAGGTGGGTTCTCTAGTATATAAACACACAAATAACGGAGCATGTATTATACTGTCGCATACCCACCCCATGATGAGGAGCCTGCCATGCGACAGACTGAACTGTATCTTACCGACGAGGACCGTGAGTTGATCGAGTCATCTCGTGCAAAGGGTTTGCACCATGCCCGAGAAGTCAATCGGGCACATATTTTATCCGCCCTTGATCGCGGGATCCCCGAAGCCCAGATCATGGCGGTTCTCGGCGTCGGACGAACCGCCATCTGGCGGACACGAAGCGCATATCTGGAGGGGGGTGCCGAATATGCACTGTGCGATGTCGCGCGCCCCGGCAAGCCTCGGCAGTTTGCTACAGACGTCGAGGCAAAGATTACCGCTCTGGCCTGCTCGGAGCCGCCGGAAGGTGCCAAGCGCTGGACGCTCGAGTTGCTGAAACAGGCAGCGCAGGGACAGACGGATATTGGTCCGATCAGCCGCGAGACTATTCGCCGATTGCTAAAAAAAACTGTCTCAAGCCATGGCGCAAGGTGATGTGGTGCATTGGCGCTTTGACCGAAGAATACCGGCAGCGAATGTACGACCTGCTCGATCTTTATGCCCGTCCGTTCCGGGCGAAAGAACCCGTTGTCTGTTTGGACGAGAAGAGCAAGCAACTGCTCAAGGATTCGCGGCCCCCTTTGCCAACCCGGCCCAACTCGCCCGCGAAGCAGGATTACGAATATATCCGCGCAGGTACTTGCAACCTGTTCGTGGCGGTCGAGCCCAAAGGAGGGCGGCGGACGGTCGTGATCACCGATCATCGCGCCAAGACCGACTTCGTGGCTTTCGTACAGCACCTGCTCAAGCAGGTTTATGTCACGGCGCAGCGCATCCATCTGGTAATGGACAATCTCAACACCCACTTTCGCAAGTGCTTCGAGGAAGTGCTCGGTGTCAAGGAAGCAAAGGCACTGCTGCGACGTGTAGTCTTTCACTACACGCCGAAACATGCCAGTTGGCTCAACATGGCTGAAATCGAAATCGGTATTCTTGACCGCCAGTGCCTTGATCGACGCCTGCCAGACCGTGCCACGCTCACCGCCGAAGTGAATGCTTGGCAGTTGCGCCGTAACATGGAGCAACGTGGCATTGAGTGGACGTTCACCCGGCAGGATGCAGATACAAAAATGGCTAGACATTATGTTTCGTAATTAATGGGTTGATATACTAGTGCAATCGAATTATTTCGGGCGCACAGAATACGAAACATATGAAATCAACCAGAATCCCCGGAATTGCCGCCGCCGTATTGTTGGCGATTGGCGTCATCGCAGCAGCACGCAGCGCGGATCATGCGCCCCAGTACAGTCCCATTCCAATTCAGCAGACTATCATCATGAAGAATTTCAAGAAACCGGATGCGGTGGAGTTGAAGAAGAAATTATCCTCCGAACAGTTTGCGGTCACGCAGCAATGCAGCACCGAGCCGCCTTTCCGCAACGCCTATTGGGATAACCACAAGCCAGGGCTTTACGTGGACGTGGTGTCGGGTGAGCCGCTGTTCAGTTCGCTGGACAAGTTTGATTCCGGCAGCGGCTGGCCGAGTTTCACGCGCCCGCTCGCGGGTGCGGAAATCGTGGAGAAACAGGATCGCGAGTATGGCATGGTGCGGACAGAGGTACGATCGAAGCATGCAGATTCGCATCTGGGTCACGTATTCAACGATGGCCCAGGACCGACACGGCTGCGCTATTGCATCAATTCGGCATCTCTGCGGTTTATTCCGCTGGAAGAGATGGCGGCACAGGGTTACGGAGCTTATCTGGAAGCGTTCGTGAAAGCGGGAATGATCAAGGCGAATGCGGGCGCGACGGCGCAGGATGCGAAACCCGCCATGCCTAAGCGTTAAGCAGTTTTTTCAGGCGGGAAAATCAGCCAAGCGGCTATTCATGCGTTTGAGCGTTTCTGCTCTGCCGAGCAGTTCCAGTATTGCGTCGATCGAGGGCGTCTGCGCTTCACCTGTCACCATCACCCGTAACGGCATCGCCACCTTGGGCAGCTTCAGGCCGTGAGCAGTGGCGGCGGTTTTGATCGCATCATGGATGATGTGACGGTCCCATTCTACCGCGGCAAGCTTTCCCATCAGGTCGATTATCACCGGCTTTGCTTCGCTGCTGAAATGCAAGGTCTTGAGTTCAGCGGCGGGTTCCAGCGGACGAAAAAAATATACGGCAGCATCGGCCAGCTCTGCCGTGGTGTTGACCCGCTCCTTGAGCAGACTCACCACCTTGAGCAGATCCGGTCCGGTTGCCGTATCGCAACCATCTGCCTCAAGGAATGGCGTGACCAGCTTCGCCAAGCGCGCATCATCTGCCGTTTTGAGATACTGCTGATTGAGCCAGCTCAATTTTTCCGGGTTGAACTTCGCCGGCGCACAGTTGATGGAGGTCAGATCAAACCACTCGACCAGTTGTTCGCGGCTGAAGATTTCCTCATCGCCATGCGACCAGCCGAGCCGCGCCAGGTAATTCACCAGCGCTTCGGGCAGATAGCCGTCGTCGCGGTACTGCATCACTGAAACTGCACCGTGGCGCTTGGACAGGCGCTCACCGTCGGCGCCCAGTATCATCGGCACATGCGCATATTGCGGCAAGGGCGCTCCCAGTGCCTTGAGTATATTGATCTGGCGCGGTGTATTGTTGACATGATCATCGCCGCGAATCACATGGCTGATATTCATGTCGAGATCGTCGATCACTACGCCGAAGTTGTAAGTTGGCACCCCGTCGGCACGCAGCAGCACCAGGTCGTCGAGTTCACTGTTGGCCACGACGATGCGCCCCTTGACCAGATCGTCGAACGCCACATGCCCGTCAGCCGGATTCTTCAGCCGTACTACCGGTTTTACTCCGGCCGGAGGGGTTTGTTTGGAATCGCGCCAGCGTCCGTCATATCTGGGTTTCAGCCCGGCCGCGCGTTGCTGCTCGCGCATCACCTCCAACTCCGCCTTGCTGGCATAGCAGTGATATGCCTTGTCTGCGCGCAGCAACTGCTCCGCCAGTTCGTGATAGCGTGCCAGCCGCTGCATCTGGTAGAACGGTCCCTCGTCGTAATCCAGTCCCAGCCAGGCCATGCCGTCGAGGATTGCCTGGGTAGATTGCGCAGTAGAGCGCTCAAGATCGGTGTCTTCGATCCGCAGGATGAATTTGCCGCCGTGCCTGCGGGCATAGGCCCAGGAAAACAGCGCAGTGCGCGCGCCGCCGATGTGGAGATAGCCGGTAGGGCTGGGAGCAAAACGGGTACGAACCATGATGGGAGCACCGATTGTGACGGGTTACAGGAGCGCGCCATTTTACTCGATCCTGGAGGGTAATGCCGGGGTCTCGTAACATTTCACGCCGATGGCGCGTTGACCGGGAGCGGGGACTTATGCTCTAATTGCGCCTCTCTTTTGGGCGGTTAACTCAGCGGTAGAGTGCCACCTTCACACGGTGGAAGCCACTGGTTCGATCCCAGTACCGCCCACCATCAGCGAATGTGCTGTAATGTACCGTAATGTGCTACTGAAAAGTGAGTTTAGGGACTTTGCGCTTAACCATGCGTTTTCATCTTACCGGTACACCTCATCATGGCTACCGACGTCCAGCAGGATGATTTCCTTGTCAGAAATAGCAACGGTCAATGTGATTCGATAGCTATCGGTGATGCTGATGGCCTGAACGCCTTTGAGCTTGCCGCCGAGGTGGTGGTAGGTAAGATGGGGGGCAAAGGGATCTTGCTTTAAATCGTCGACGATTTGTGCAAAGCGTTTCTGTAGATCGGGATGCCTCTTCAAGAATTTGCGTGCACGTCGCAGGAAGTGCTGCGTCGCAACAATCGTAAACACTAAGCTGCGTCCTCGATCTCCAGCGCGTTCAAGAGCTCCTCCGCCGATGCAAAACGGCGTACTCGGCCTGCTTTGAGATCTTCCAGCGATGCGCGCACACGTGCTGCGTAGGCCTCGTCTTGCGCCTCGATCAATTCCCGATACCGCACTTCCGTGAGCACCACGTACTGGGGCTGATTGTTTTTGATGATGTGCACATCCCCTGTTTCAATAAGATCATCCACAGCGGCAATGCCGCGCCGCTTGATCTCCTGGGCAGGTATGGTATTCATGGGCTGGCTCCTGTCTATACTTTATTAGATACTTATCATGATACTTAAATGAGCACCAGCAATCAAGAAACCAAGTGCGATCATTCGCAGCTTGGAAACGGATGGTCTGGATGTTTCCTCCGCACTCATGTTTTCCGCCTTCTCGTGTCCGTCCGCGCTGCATCTGCCTCAGTGATCCGTCGCCGTACCAGATTCAAGACGTAGCCACACGCAGGCACCCTTGCTTTCACGCTCGATCTTTTCCAGTTGCTGCGCGTGGGCTTCCAGTTCTTCAGCGCTGGCGCGCAATACCGTCAATTGCAAGTTGGCTGGGTTTATAGCGGCACCAAGCACTGGCGGCGGGATTTCCACTTCCATCATCAGGCTTTCCTGCCCACGGGTCATGGCAAGATAGATTTCTGCCAGCAATTCCGCATCCAGCAGCGCGCCGTGCAAAGTACGCCGGGCGTTATCCACCTGATAGCGTTCACACAGCGCGTCGAGATTGTTCTTCTTGCCGGGATGCAGGTCCTTGGCCATTTTCAGCGTGTCGGTGATCGCATGGCAGTAGCTACGCAACGGCTGCAACTCAGCCAATCCCAGTTCATGGTCAAGGAAGCCCACATCAAAAGGCGCGTTGTGCATGATAAGTTCCGCCCCGTCGATGAATTCCAGTAACTCCTGGGTAATGTCGCGGAATTTTTGTTTGTCCTGAAGAAATTCGCGGGTCAGGCCGTGTACCTGCAATGCGCCTGCCTCGCTTTCGCGTTCGGGATTCAGGTAGTGGTGGAAGCGGCGGCCGGTCGGTCTGCGGTCGAGCATTTCGACTGCGGCGATTTCGATGATGCGATGGCCCAGCTTGGGTTCCAGGCCGGTGGTTTCAGTGTCAAGAAAAACTTGGCGCATATGTCATTCCCCTCGGATGACCGATTCCACTCCGCGATTGGCCAGCATGTCCGCGTGTTCGTTGCCGTCGTGGCCGGAATGGCCGCGTACCCAGAACCATTTGATCTGATGCCGCTGCGCCAGTTGATCGAGCTGCTTCCACAGATCGTCGTTTTTCACTGGCTTCCTGGCGGCGGTATGCCAATTACGTTTCTTCCAGGCATGTATCCATTCGCTGATGCCTTTCTGCACATATTGGGAATCGGTATGTATATGTATCTCACATGGTCGTGTCAGCGCTTCCAGCGCGCGTATCACCGCGAGCAGTTCCATGCGGTTATTGGTGGTCAGTCTTTCGCCACCGGATAATTCGCGCGTACGTCCGTCGAATTTCAGTAAGGCGCCCCAGCCGCCAATGCCGGGGTTGCCCTTGCAGGCGCCGTCAGTAAATATTTCTACCACACCAGCGTGTTTCGTTTTCACTCCGCGCCTCGCGCCTTGGTTTTGGTGCGGGCGGCTATCCGTGGCTCTTCTCCGGCGGTATTGCCGTTGAATCTGCGTGCAACTGGCGCCATTCCTCTCCTGGCGGCAAGCACATCTTTCCATTCAGGCTTGATGACGCGCATGCCATGCACGCGCTTGACCGCTTGCAGGAAATATACCCCGCCGGAAATGGGCCACCAGCGATCGCCGGCAGCTTCCATGAAATTAAATCGCCGCAGCCATTTTTCCTGACTGAACGGCGGGGCGTAGCAGCATAACCGGCCTGCGGTCATCTCGAAATCCAATAACGTCAGCCAGTCCTTGAGTCGTGGCAGCGCGATGAAATTACCGCGCCAGGGAAAGTCGTACATGGCCGAGCCAAACCATCGGCGTATCCCCCAAAGACTGCGAGGATTGAAGCCGCAGACAATGACATGACCTTCCGGCATCAATACTCGCTGCACCTCGCGCAGAATCTGGTGGGGATTGGAGCTGAACTCGAGCACATGTGGCAGCAGCACCAAGTCTATACTGTTGCTTTCAATCGGCAGAAAATCAGGGGTAGCCCGCAATACGACGCCTTTCTCGGTTCCCGCACAGAACCGCAGCGGCATGCGATTGGTACGCAGGAAATCGTGCTGCGGAAATCCGACCTGTATGGCGTTGTAGCCGAATACGTCTGCTACCGCCTGGTCAAAATAGTTTTGCTCCCGCTCCAGCAGGTATTGCCCGAGACAGGTTTCAAACCATTGCTGCGTAGTTTGCGTCGGCATATATAATGTCCGAATAGTGCCTGGAGACAGGCCATAATTTAATCACGAATTGACCCGAGTATCGTGGTCAGGCTGAAACTTAACTCAACCCAATTACACCATGCTACATATCGTTCCGGCCCGCGCATTTGCTGACAATTATATCTGGGTCATCCACGACCGCTGCCACGCCGCCGTGGTCGATCCGGGCGATGCCACGCCAGTGCTGGATTTTTTGCGACGTGAAAATCTGCAACTCGTCGCCATCCTCAACACCCATCACCATAACGACCACGTCGGCGGTAACGCTGCACTGTTGCGGGAATTTCCGGTGCCGGTTTACGGCCCCGCGCATGAGTCTATCCCTACGCTTACCCATCGCCTGCGGGAAGGAGATAATGTGCAGTTGGCGGAATTCCCGCTCAGCTTCAACGTACTCGACATCCCAGGCCATACCGCAGGACACATTGCCTATTATGGCGCAAACCTGCTGTTTTGTGGCGATACCCTGTTTGCCTGTGGCTGTGGGCGGTTATTCGAAGGCACGCCGCAACAGATGTATACTTCACTGCAGAAACTGGTGGGGCTACCCGATGAGACTCAGGTTTATTGCGGTCACGAATATACGCTGGCCAACATCCGTTTCGCCAGGGCAGTCGAACCCGGCAACCAGGCGTTGATCGAGCTCGAGGCCGCGACAGAAAAACTGCGTGAGCAGGATATTCCCACCCTGCCGTCAACAATAATGAGGGAGAAAGCCACCAATCCGTTCTTGCGGTGCAATCAATTGGAAGTCATTCAGAGCGCCAGCAATTATCTTGGCGTATCATTGCCCGATCCAGTCAGCGTGTTTGCTGCAATCCGTAGCTGGAAAAATGACTTCGTAGCCCCTCAGCGGGAGCAATGATGAGCTGCATTTGGAAGATTGGTAAAGCGGTGGGTACAGATGCACCCGGTGGTGATGGCTGGAGAATAAGTGGTTGCGGGGGCAGGATTTGAACCTACGACCTTCGGGTTATGAGCCCGACGAGCTGCCAGACTGCTCCACCCCGCGCCAGTGAACCGGGATTATAACAAAACGGACTTCCCAGGGTCAAATTTCATTCTGACACATGGGATTATGCCGGAGCGAGTATAACCGGCGAGTAATCCGGGGGATAATACTAGGCCTTGAGCCTGCCGCAAAGGAGGATGCAATGGGTTATAACAGTCTACCGCGAGCGATTCAAATACTCATAACCAATTCAAAGAGATAATTGAATGTCTGCAAGAAAGAATGAAGCCTTGCTGCCGAATTCGGCACGTGTGTCACGAGACTGTAACATTTCCATCGTAGTATTCGGCTTGGCCGAGAGATCTCCTCCCCCCTCAAAAGGCATTTGTCCGTGACAGCAAAGTCTCCCGCTGAAATCAGTCAGCCCAGAAGACTCGGGTACAGTTATCGTCGCAATTTGCGCGAACGCTTCATTGAGGCACTGCTGTTTTTGACGGCATTTGCCTCGGTTGCGATCACGTTGGCCATTGTGGTGATGCTGGTGAAGGAGTCGTATGAATTTTTCCAGCATGTTTCCATTTTGGATTTTCTTACGGACACCCAATGGACGCCGCTGTTTGATGATGCGCACTATGGCATATTGCCGCTGGTTTCCGGCACTCTGGTAAGCTCCGCTGTGGCGCTATTGGTAGCAATTCCGCTGGGCACCATAATCGCAATCTACCTTTCCGAATTCGCACCTTTCACTGTGCGTGAGATAGCCAAGCCGTTTCTCGAGTTGCTGGGCGGCGTACCCACTATCGTGTACGGATATTTTGCGCTGCTGTTTGTCACACCACTGCTGCAGAAAATCTTTCCTGAGTTACCGGGTTTCAGTCTGCTCTCCGCCGGACTGGTGATGGGTATCATGATCATTCCCTATGTGAGCTCCCTGTCCGAGGACGCAATGCGCGCAGTGCCCATGAGCATGCGAGAAGGCTCCTATGCAATGGGTGCTACGCGCTTCCAGACCGCCATCCGGGTAGTGATGCCGGCAGCTTATTCCGGCATTGCCGCAGCATATATTCTCGGTATTTCCCGTGCAGTGGGAGAAACCATGGTGGTGGCAGTAGCAGCCGGTATGCAGCCTAATCTTACCTGGAATCCGATGGAACCAGCGGCAACTATCACCGCATACATCGTACAGGTAAGTCTGGGTGATTTGCCCCATGGCAGCATCGGCTACCAGACTATTTTCGCTGCCGGACTTACATTGTTGTTAATGACGCTCTCATTCAACATCATTGGTCATATCTTGCGTAAGCGTTATCGTGAAATCTATTGAGTCTGAGCCAATTGCTGACCACGCATTATCACCTTGGCTGCCGAACTTTCAACATACAGATGAGTGTGCTGCACTCTATACTACGGATCCAGGCTGATGAGCAGTACTGACAAACTGCACGAAATTCGTGCCATCATCGTACGCCACAAACGCTGGGATCTGGTGTTCATGGCTGCTGGCATGTTTGCGTTGATGATTGCGGTACTTACCTTCACGGTGTTGTTCGCGCAGATGATTATTGATGGAATGCCGCGCCTGTCGTGGGATTTTTTCACTTCCTTTCCATCGCGGCGCCCAGGGTCGGCAGGCATACTCTCGGCGTGGGTCGGCACTTCCCTGGTGATGCTGGTAACGATTGTAGCGGCGGTACCGATGGGCATAGGAGCGGGCGTTTATCTGGAAGAATACGCGCCGAAGAATCTCGTGACCGAGATCATCGAAATCAATGTCACCAATCTTGCCGGGGTGCCATCCATCATCTACGGACTGCTGGCATTGGGTTTGTTCGTGTATCAACTGGGATTCGGTCAGAGTATTCTATCGGCGGGTTTGGCGCTGGCATTACTGATCCTGCCGGTAGTGATCGTCACTACCCGCGAGGCCATCCGCGCCATTCCTGTAGCTATCCGTGAGGGTGCTTATGCGCTCGGCGCGACCAAGTGGCAAACCGTCTCTGATCACCTGATCCCCTATGCAGCAGCAGGTATCTTGACCGGCATTATTATCGGCCTGGCCCGTGCGATTGGCGAAACTGCACCTATTATCACCATCGGTGCGATGACTTTTATTGCTTTTCTGCCACCGTCACTGGTCCAGACCGAATTTCCTTTTCTGTCTTTCGAGTGGTTAACGTCACCGTTCACCGTGATGCCGATTCAGATGTTCAACTGGGTATCGCGGCCGGAAGAGGCATTTCAGTTGAATGCGGCGGCGGCAGGACTGGTGCTGGTGGTGATGACCCTTGCCATGAACGGTTTGGCCATCTATTTGCGCTATCACATGCGTAAGAAAATCAAATGGTAGAGGATCGCATGCACGAGAGCATGGTTGTACACGCCACGCCAACCCAGTACAAATCTGAGGTCAGGGACTTGAGTTTTTACTATGGTGAGTTCAATGCGCTTAAAAACATCAACATGGCACTGCATGAAAAACAGGTAACGGCACTGATAGGTCCGTCCGGCTGCGGCAAGTCCACTTTTCTGCGCTGCTTTAACCGTATGCACGACCTTTATCCCGGCAACCGCTATATGGGCGAGATTATTTTGCAGCCGGACAACGTCAATATTCTTGCAAGCAACGTGGATCCGATTGAAGTACGCATGCGCATCAGTATGGTGTTCCAGAAACCCAATCCTTTCCCCAAGTCAATTTATGAAAATGTTGCTTACGGCCTGCGGGTGCGGGGTGTAAGGCAGCGTGCCGTGCTGGACGAGAAGGTAGAAGAGGCCTTGCGCGACGCAGCGCTGTGGGATGAAGTGAAAGACCGTCTGAATCAACTGGCTTTCAATCTCTCCGGCGGTCAGCAACAGCGTTTGTGCATTGCGCGCGCGCTTGCCACCGACCCTGAAATTCTGTTGTTCGATGAGCCCACCTCGGCGCTCGATCCGATCGCCACTGCCAGCATCGAAGAGCTCATCACTGACCTGAAAGACAAGGTTACCATTCTCATCGTTACTCACAATATGCAGCAAGCGGCACGAGTGTCGGACTACACCGCCTATATGTATCTGGGCGAGCTCATTGAATTCGGTGTCACCGACACTATTTTCATCAAACCCAAGAACAAGCAAACGGAAGACTACATCACCGGCCGTTTTGGTTGAGCAGCCCGAAAATAACGTTGTATTACACGCGGTTACGACGATAGTCGGCAACAATGCCAGACAATACATGGAATGATTGCATTCTGCATCGTCCTCAGTGCTCCGGATTCATCTGTTTTGCGCTCATTTTTTCGTTCCGGCGATACCCATAAAGTTCTTCACATTTGCTTCCCGCGATTGACCGGGTACCCGTGAACGGGTAACATTCGCACCTTTTAGGGACAAAGACGGCTATGCGCTCGAAGCTGGTTGCTGGCAACTGGAAAATGCATGGCAGAATAGCGCAGAATCGAGTCCTGCTGGACATGATTGTCACCGGGACAGCAGGGTTGCGTGGGGCGGACTGCGCCGTGTGTGTACCTTACCCTTATCTGTCACAGGTGCAGTCATTATTGCAACCTACCCATATCTTCTGGGGTGCGCAGAATGTGAGTCAGCACGACAAAGGTGCTTACACAGGTGAGGTATCCGCGGCAATGCTGGTGGACTTTGGTTGTCGCTACGTAATTGTTGGCCATTCGGAACGGCGCGCCTTGTATGGTGAGGATAGCCGTACCGTGGCGCTAAAATTCAGGGCCGCGCAAGGAGCCGGATTGACGCCTATTCTATGTGTTGGCGAAACCCTGGAGCAGCGCGAGGCCACGGTTACCGAGCAAGTGATAGCGGAGCAACTGGACGCGGCAATCGAGCTACTGGGTGTAAATGCGCTGGTTAAATCGGTGCTGGCTTACGAGCCGGTATGGGCCATCGGTACCGGTAAAACTGCCACACCGCAGCAGGCTCAGGACGTCCATGCCTTCATCCGCAATAGAGTCGCTGCGCATGATATTGGAGTTGCTACGGAGTTGCAGATTCTTTATGGCGGCAGCGTCAAAGCGAATAATGCTGCGGAGCTATTTGCCATGCCAGATATTGATGGAGGATTGATCGGCGGCGCTTCACTCGTTGCCGACGAATTCATCACAATCTGTCGTGCAGCACAGAGTTAATTTTTTTGGAGTAAACATTGGAAACATTCATCTGGATAATCCATGTAGTAGCGGCCATTACGGTAATTGTTCTGGTTCTGCTGCAACACGGTAAGGGTGCTGACATGGGCGCCGCCTTTGGTAGTGGCGCATCAGGTAGTTTGTTTGGCGCCAGCGGTTCGGCAAATTTCCTGAGCAGGACTACGGGTGTACTGGCAGCGTTGTTTTTCGTTACCAGTCTCGGGCTTACGTATTTTTCCGGCCACAAGACCGAAACCAAAGGTGTGATGGAGCGGGCGATACCGGCCCAATCATCCAAGCCGGCAGGATCTGCCCCGGCGATGCCAGCAAATGATGACGCCTCCAAAGCCAGAGAGATACCGGAATAAATTAATTTATCAATTGATTGAACAATTGATTGAGGCTGCGTTCCAATTCAAGGTAGTTTTTAAACTCAGAACTCAAATTAAGCCGCCGACGTGGTGAAACTGGTAGACACGCCGTCTTGAGGGGGCGGTGGCGAAAGCTGTGCGAGTTCGAGTCTCGCCGTCGGCACCATGCACTAAGATAAATCATTAAAGTAAATTTAAGAAACAAATTACTAATCAAAAAATACAGAATGCTTGAAAATTATTTTTCTATTTTATTATTTCTAATCGTTGGCTTTTTGGTAGGGGTTGTACCGATGCTATGTGGATGGTTGCTTGCACCAAATAATCCGGATAGTGAAAAATTATCACCATATGAATGTGGATTTGAAGCTTTTGAAGATGCGCGTATGAATTTTGATGTGCGCTATTATTTGGTAGCTATTCTGTTCATTTTATTTGATCTGGAAATAGCATTTTTATTTCCTTGGGCAATCGTTCTGGATGAAATTGGACTATATGGATTCATTGCTATGATGATATTCCTTGGTATTCTGGTGGTTGGATT